>NZ_VKHS01000052.1 GCF_014141525.1 Streptomyces calidiresistens | reverse complement strand
CCCCTCCCCCTCGCCCGGGCCACCGGTCCGCTTCCCCGCGAAAGGCGCACCCCACCGTGTTATCCGCGATATTCGGCGGCGAGGAGGGCTTCCTCGTCCTTCTTGCCGCCCTCGCTCTCGTCACCCTCGTCGGTACCCATCTGCTGCTGCGCAACCGTGTCCCGCGCCCGCTGATGTGGGCCCTGTCGGCCTCCTGCGCGGTGGGAATCCTCGCCGTGACCCTGTGGAGTTCCGGCTCCCCGGGGGAGACCGGGGTCTGCGTGGTCAACCGGAGTGTCACCGAGCCGTTCTCCGACACGCAGGGGTGGATGAACATCGCGATGTTCGTGCCCGTCGGTCTCTTCGGCACCCTCGCCACCCGCCGTCCCGGGCTCGTGCTGATCTCCGGTGTGTTGTTCTCCGCGGGGATCGAGACGGCACAGGCGGTACTGCCCTTCGTCGCCCGGATCTGCGAGACGGGCGACCTGATCGCCAACGCCACCGGGCTGGTCGTCGGGACGGTGGCGGGCACCGTGGTGGCGCTGCTGCGCCACCGCCCGGCCTCCCCGTCCCGACTCCCCACCCGGCACGTCGCCATCGGGGCGTTGGGGACCGCCGCCGTGCTGGCGGGTGTTTGGACGGTCGGTATCACCCCGTGGGTGCTCGACCGGGTGAACCACCACGTACCCGCGCTCGCGGCCGACGCCGGGCAGCGCGCGGCGATCTCCGAGGCGCTCGTCGGGGCCTTCGGAACCCCCGTACCGGCCGGGCAGGGGGACGAGGAGATGGAGGTCGAGTTCTCGCCGGATGTTCCCGGTGGCAGGGTCACGGCCTTTTTCGGAACCGGACTGGCCGAGTTGAGTTGGCCCGACCGCGACCGACTGAGGGTCCTCCTGGTCCCCGCCGACCCCGGGAACCCCGACGCCGCCCGCGGCTTCCCCGTCCCGGGCGCCGAGGGGCCCGCGGGCACGGCCGGCGAGGCACTCGCCGTCGCCGGGGCCTACGCCGACCGTTTCCACGCCGACCTGGTGCGCGGCGCCGAGGCGACCGCCGACCCCGTCGGTGCCGACGCCGGGGGCGGATGGCTGGTGCGGTGGCGTCACCGCACCGGGGACGGACTGCTGCTCCCCACCCGCCTGGACCTGCGGATCGACCCGAACGGCACCCTCACCGAACTGTGGCTGGACCGCACGACGATCCCCGACCCACCGGCCGTGCGACTCGCGGAGATCGAGGCGTGGGAAGTGCTGGAGGAACACCTGTCGGTGCGGGTGGAGGACGCCGACACCGCCGACGCCGTGCTGGTCGCCGAACGCCCCGAGGACGACCCGTACGGGGACGAGTGGCGTGCCCACTGGCTGCTGCTCATGACCATGGGGGACGAGATGATCCACGGGGTGGTGGACGCCGACACCGGCGTCCCGGTGCGGGCGGACCGCTACGACTCCTCCTCCCCGTGGACCCCCGACCCCGCCGCCCTCCTCGCGCCCGGCGACCCCTGACCGGGGAGAACGGCAACGCAACGTCATCGAGTGACTCCGTAACGCCTTCCGTTCCCGTACCGTGGTGAACGATCAATACGGCCGATACAGGGGGTGGTTCGCTGTGGAACCGGTGGCGGTGGGGCTTCTGCTCGCTCTGGCGGGGGGTGCCGGTGGGGAACTGGGGCGCCAGTCGTGGAACGGATTGGCTGCCCTGGTCCGGCGTCCCTTCCGCCGGGGTGACCAACCCCCGGAGGTGGGGGAGAGGGCGGAAGTGGCTCCGGCGGAGCCGGAGCTGGTGGCGTTGGAGGAAGCGCCGGCCGACGAGGAGCGCGGACGAGCACTGAGTGCGGCACTGGCGTATCGGGCCGCGGTGGATGTTGATTTCCGCGCGGGGTTGGAGGAGTGGGTCTCCCGGGCCCGGGAGGTGCGGGTCGCGGGCGTGGAGGTGAAGAACACCATCAGCGGAGGAAGCTTCCACGGTCCCGTGATCCAGGGAAACAACTTCTCGGGACTGACATGGACCACGTCCCCGCTGCCACCCCCCGCCAATCCGGAGGACAGAGGGGCCTGAGTCGCGTGCCTCCGGTTGTCCCCGACCGGGGCGGCGGCCGGGAGGCGGGGTGTCGATAACCGATCCCCCAACACCCCGCCTCCGATCACCCCGCGCCGAGACGGTTGCGCAGTGCGTCGGCCCTCTCCGCGTCGCCGAGCCTTTCGTAGAGCGCGGCGGCCAGGCCCCAGTGGTTACCGGCCTCCTCACGCTTCCCGGCGCCCAGCGAGAAGTCACCGAGAAGTTCGAGGGAGAGCGCCTCTCCGCGCGGATCCCCGAACCCTCCGAAGATTTTTCGTGCTTCCTCGGCCTGGAGGACAGCGGCCGCCGGGCGGTTGATCTCCGCCAAAATCGGTGCCAGGTGGAGTTTCCCCCAGGCGATCGACCAGCGGTCGTCGATTTCCTCGAAGAGGTCCACCGCACGGGTCAGTGCGGACAGTGCCTTCCCTTGCTCCCCACGGGCCCGAGCCACTTTGCCCAGACTCAACGTGGCCATGGCCTGGCCCCGTCGATGGTCGGCGTCGCGGAAGATCCCCAGCGCGGTTTCGAAGTGCGCTTCGGCGGCCTCGGGATCCCCCGCCTCTTCCGAGAGCAGCCCCAAGCCGCGTACGGCGAAACCTCTCGGCCACGAGGGTTCGGGACCATCGGTGAGGAGAAGTACCTCCCGATAGCGTTCGGCCGCATCCTCGGACCTGCCGGCCCGCCATTGCGCGTCGGCGAGGACAAGGAGGCACAGGGCCTCGCCCGGGTCGTCACCGAGGGTTCGGGCGGCGGAGACTCCGGCCCGAGCGCACTTTTCCCAGTCCGTCCAATGGGCGGCCAACTCGAGAAAACCACTGATCGTGACCGCCAATTTCCACAGTAGATCGAACTGTCCGTAATCCTCAGCCTGTCGCAGCGCGGCGACGAGATGTGGATGTTCGGAGTCGAACCATTGCCGGGCTTCGGTGTGATCGGCGAACGACTCCCTCACCTCGATCCGGCCGGCCGGCACGAGGGGCACCGCGGCGGAGTGCGGAAGGATCGCGCGGCGGCCGGCGTCCGCGGTGAGGAGATACCAGGTGAGGAGACGACGGATACCGCGGGTCCTTTCCGACTGCGACTCCTCCTCCCCGACCCGTTCCAACGCGTAGAACCGCATCAGATCGTGCATGCGGTACCGATGGGCACGCACCTCTTGGACGAGATGGGCCTCCGCCAGCGCGCGCAACCGCGCCCCGGCTGTCGGAAGGGGCTCACCGAGCAGGGCGGCGAAGGCGTGAACCCCGATGTCCGGCCCCGGGTGGAGGGAGAAGAAACGGAAGGCCCGACGATCCTCCTCGGACAGGGCTCGATAGGACCACGAGAAGACGCCCCGGGTGTCACTCGACTCATCCCGGGTGGAGGCCGCCATGTCCATTTTTCGCTGCTCCTCGGCCACCTCGTCGGCCAGTTCGCCCAGCGTGAGATAAGGCCTGCTCGCGGCCCGTTCGCCCACGATCCGCAACATCAGGGGCAGGTGGCCGCACAACTCCGCGAGACGCAGAGCGCTCTCCCGCTCCTGCTCCACGCGGGACGAGCCGATGGCCCCGGTGAGGAGTTCGACCGACTCCTCCGGACTCAGCACATCAATGGGCACACGTTTGGCTCCTTCCCGGATCACCAGGCCTGCCAGTGAATTGCGGCTGGTGACCACGACGCAGCAACGGTGGCCCGAGGGCAGGAGGGGGCGTGCCAGGGCCGGTGACGGAACATTGTCGATGACCACGAGCATGCGTTTGCCCGACGTCATCGTGCGGAAGAGGGCGGAGCGTTCCTCAAGGGTCTCCGGGATTCTCTCGGGAAGGACATCCATGGCCCGCAGAAATAAATCCAGGGCCCGCATGGCGGTGAGGGCCGGTCCGGGGCCATGGCCCTGCATGTCGACGTAAAGGTCCCCGTCGGGGAAATGCCTTCGCATCCGGTGCCCCCAGTGCACGGCGAGGGCCGTCTTGCCGACACCGGGGAAACCGGCCAGTGCCGTGAGGACCGTGGGTCCCTTGCTCTCTTCGGCCATGAGCCCGGAAACAAGGTCGTCGAGGAAGCGGATGCTCTCCCTCCGGTTGACGAAGTCCCTCGGGGGGATCGGCAGCTGCCGTGGCGGGGGTGATTCCCGCTGTGCCGGAAGATCGACGCGGACGTTGCCGTGGACGGTTCCGACCTGGATGACGGCATCGGCTCGACCGCCGGAGAAGGTGTTGTCGATGCCGGGAGAGGGGGCCATCAGCGACCGGCCCTCTCCAGGGGCATCTCCGGTTGATACCGCTCATGCGGAATGGCGCGCTCCCACACCGCCTCGAAGGCGGAGGTGCACAACCCGACCACCTCGGGGTTTTCGGTGGTCTCCTGGTCGAGATAGGTTCCATCACCCGCGAAGTGGCCGAAACGCACCAATCGATTGTCGAACACCCAGAAATCGTTACCGGGTAATGCGAGATCCGAAGCCCTTCGCCTGGGCAGCCACCGGACTTCCTCCCCGGCCGGGATGTTCAGGCGCGGCGTCACCTCGTGCTCGTGTCGGATGAAGTCCGTCAGCGGCTCCGACACGATGCGCGCACGTCTGACCCGCACTCCTCGCCCGACGGTGCGAACGATGAGGTCGTACCAGTCACGAAAGCGTTCGACGGGATCGATCTCCACGCCCGCTTTCCAGTCGAGGTAGACCGGATCATCGGGAGTGTACATATCCCGCATTTCGAGATGTATGGCTGAATGTCGACATGAGGCGAAAAGTTCATCGAAGGTCGGCCGCTCCGTCATCACACGCCTCCTGGATGATCGCTCGCATTCGGGCCGGTAGGCGCACGATCTTCTCGTGCTCCGCGATCGGACTCCGTGCCCCCACCTCTGCCAGGGTATCGTGATCCGTGACCTCCCAACCCTGTAAGAGCAGGTCACCCGTCTCTTCATCAACCCATACGGAGGGGCAGTTTCCCCCGTTCGTGTCGGGGTCGATACCGATGAACCTCAGGGTCATGACGCCTCCGCGTGGCCGGGGTTCGGTCAGGTGACCAGGGTGCTGGGAATCACCTTCCCTGTAAAGGGTGGAAAACGTACTTTTTTCGAGTTCTTCGCACGAGTGTGCCTCCTGGGGTCGAGAAGTTCGAGTGGTGTTCACGAGGTTGATGGAGAACTCCCGGAGTCCGGCCATTCATACAAAGTGACGGGTCTCGGTGGGTTGCCTCGAAGAGGCCCTCCTGCATTCTCCTGATTCTCGAGGAGGCGGTGAAGAACGGCGGGCATATGGAGAAAGGAAATCGCCGGTTCACTCCGGGGCGTGACAGGCGCAGTGGAAGGTCATGACACGAGTGGTCGGAGCATCGTCTTGCTCGTCGGGTGGACGCGTTCGCGGGGCCGGAAGTGGTGGATTCCGACCGGGGGAGGTCTCTGTCACCGGAGGCGCGAGGCGTGGGTCCGCCTCTTGGGGACGTGGCGATGGCCGGGACTCACTCCGTCCCCGTAAAGATCCGTGTGGTGTGAAGGTGGTGGTTGTTGCCCGTTCACGTCAACGCGGGGAGAGGGAGCCGTGTTCGTCCCCTCGGCACGCGCCGGAGCAGGGCGGTCCGGCCGTCGGTGCTCGCCGGTAATGACTCGTGGGGCGCGACCGTTGCCGCTCTGAGACCGCTGACGTGGCCGTCAGAGGATGGCCGAGGGAAAGGCCGTCAGCCGGATTCCACAGGCGCACCGTGCGGTCCGTGCTCGCTCTCGCGAGTAGTGTGCCGTCGCTCGAGAAGGACACGGCTCCAACTGCGTTGCTGTGGCCGCGCAAGGGGGCGCCGATGAGCCGGAAGTCGGTGGTGTCCCACAGTCGCGCGGTCTCGTCCCGGCCACCGGTCGCGAGAAGACGACTGTCGGGCGAGAAGGCCACCGCTCGTACCGCGCTGCGATGGCCTGCCGACGGGGCGCCCGGGGATCGGCTGCTCAAGGGGTCCCACAGACGCACGGCGGCGTCCTGCCCGGCGCTTGCCGGAAACCGTCCGTCCGGGGAGAACGCCACGGCATCCACTCCACCGGTGTGGCCTGTGAGCGGAGATCGGGCAGGGGCGCGGGTGGCCGTCTCCCACAGGCGTATCGTGCGGGTCCGAACCGACGCCCGCCAACAGCGTGCCGTCAGGCGTGAATGCGATGTCCCGGACGGCGGCCGTGTGTCCCGTGAGCGGATTCCGGACCCGTATGGTGCGGTCCCGACTCCCGCTTGCCGGTGCTTGTCCATCGGGGGAGGAAGCCACGGCTCGTACCCCGTCACGGTGCCCTGTGAGCGGTGCGCTCACAGGGCAACCGGTGGCAACCTCCCACAGGCGGATCGTGCCGTTGTCGGAGGCGGTCGCCAACCATCGCCCTTCGGATGCGAAGGCCACCGCTGTGCCGTTTTCCGTGTGGCCGCGCAGAACTGTGCAGGTCGGGTACAGCGCCTGCATCGAGGAACCCCTCTGTTCGGTGACGGGGGCGGCGTCGCGGCCCACCGGTACCGACGGAGCGGGAAACGTCGCGCCGGTCGGAGCTCCGGCCAACCAGAGGCGTGCCGGTTCCGCATCGAAGAACTCAATGGCTTCTCCGTTGCGTTCCACCCGGATCAACGCCCCGGAAGGTGAGGCGGGGGACGGGTGGAGGTGTAAGCCCCCTCCAATTGCATCGGCCTGCACGATGGAGCCGGGAACCCGGGCGTGGCCCCGGACGACATTGCGAGTCCTTCCCACCCGGTTTCCCCGACCCCTCCGGCGCCGGGAACTTGCCTCCGTTGCACTCTGAATCATCACTGTCGGTGGCCAGTTGATCCATACGGGGGGCTCACCGCTTCGACGCGACTCCTCGGTCGATCACCCGCGCTGCTCCGGATGGCCTTCCCCGCATGCAGGTTCGCGCATGCCGAAAGGTCCAAGGGTAGTCCTTTTCGGATGGGGTCGTGGATGCTTCACGAAGCAGGTGAGCGGAACGAAATGCTCCGGCTGCGTCCTTCGCTCCTCTGCGAGGTCTGCCGAGCCCGTGGAGGAGCTGTTCCGGAAGATACGGGCGTCATCTACGCCGGACCGCCCCGGGGTTCGGAACTGTTCAAGTTCGTGGGCCGTGCGTGCGGGGGTGATCCCCCTCCCGACGACCGAAGGGGGACCCTCCGTTTCCGAAGCGGAGTGGTTGTCTCCTGTTCAGCCGGTGAGGGGCCGGCCGGGAACCACTCCGTGACCTGCCGCGAGGCCATTCCACCGGCCCGTTTCATGGGGTGGTGGAAGCGCGGTCGTCCGGTCGTGGGGCGGGAACGGGCCCGTTCGCCGCTTCCGGAGCGCCTGGGAGGCATGCTCTCGCGTGCTGTCCAAGAAGGGCATCCGGGGTGCCCCTCACGTATCGTTCGACGAACGCTTGTACGGGTCTAGTTATTTTCGGTGAATTCCGGCCTCGGCGTTTCGGTCTTCCGGCGCGTTAATGAGACAGGTTCTCCCCCCGACTGGCGAAGATGAATTCCCGGGCGGAAGCATGTGGCCCGCACGTCTGCCCGTATCGGGAGGAACGACCGTGGACATCACGCAGGTGGTCGGCGATCATCGCCACCCCGGGCACCACCACACCGGACACCCCCACGGGCGGGTGTGGGAGCACTTGACCGATGTCCCCGTTCCGGCCGACGAGTTCGCGGTGGTCCAGCACGCCTACGTGCACGAGGAGACCGCCGGGGCGGAGGCCGGATGGATCCACCACGCCGTCGAGTGCCTGCGGCGCGGCGGCCGGGGGAACGTCCTGGTGCTCGTCGGTCGCCCGGGCACCGGCCGCCGCACCGCAGCCCTGCGCGTCCTGCACGACACCGGCCTGCCGTACGAGCGGATCCGGGAGTTGATCCCCGACTGGGACCGTCCGGGCATCGGACGACTTCCCCACCGCCCCCGCCACGGTTTCCTGCTCGACCTCGGGGCCGAGGAGGAACTGCCCGAGGACTTCTGCCGGGGGCTCGCGGAGTACCGGGACCGGGCGGCGGAGTCCGAGACCTTCCTGATCCTGCTGGTCACGCCGTCCGTCCGGGCACCCGGCCTCCCCGCCTCCCTGCCCCGGCTCTCCCACGCGCTGCCGTCCGCCCGGCGGGTCGTCGGGGCCCATCTGCGGCACCTCGGCTCCGACCGTTCCGACTGGCTGGCCCATCCCGCGATCTCCGGGCTCCTCGGGAGCGGGAGCACCCCCGGCGACGCCGTCCGCCTCGCCCGCATCATCGTCCACGCCCCGGAGAACCGCCCCAAGGACGAGGTGGCCCGGGAGTACCGGCACTGGACGCCCCATCTCATCGAGTGGTTCGGCGAGCACACGGAGACGGGTGACCTCCGGGAGCGGGCGCTGCTGATCGCCGCGGCCCTCCTGGAGGGGGCACCCACCGAGGTCGTCCTGGAGGCCGCCGACCGGCTCTTCGGGGCGGTGGGGGGAGAGCTTCCCCCCGGTGGGGCGCTCGCCGGCCGGGACCTGTCCGCGCGGCTCGGGACCATCGGAGCGGTGCGGGACGAGCGGGAGGACACGCTCTCGCTGGCCGCCCGCCGTCCCGGTCTGCCCGACGCGGTGCTCGCCCACGTGTGGCGCGAACGCCCCGGTCTGCGGGAGGCGATGTTGACCTGGGCCGTGGAGGTGACCCTGCCCGGCGGCCCGGCCGCGGCGCACACCGACCGGGTGGCCGGGGCACTCACCCGGCTGGCCGGCGGTCCGGCGGGGGAGGCGGTGTCGGACGCCGTGGAGGGGTGGATCCTCGACGGCCGCGCCGGACACCGCCGGCTCGCCGTCGAGGTGCTGGGGAGGCTGGCGGTCGCCCCCGGCCCGGGGCCCGCGGTGCGCCGCCGGCTCCGCGCCTGGTGCGAGCGGGCGGAGGTCGCGGACGAGATGGCCGAGGCCGTCTCCGCCGTGTGCGCGGGGGCGTTCGGCCGTCGGTACCCGCGAGTCGCCCTCACCCGCCTGCGGCTGCTGATCTCCCGCACCGGGGGCAGGGGCGCCGAAGCGGTCGCCGCCGCGCTCCGGACCCTGGCCGCCGACCCCCGGCACCGCGAGGCGATCTTCGCCGAGATGGTCGAGCGGGCCGAGAGCGGGGATCCCCGATCGGCGGAGGAGGGGGCCCGCGGTTTCCTCACCCTCGTCGACCCGGGGGCGGGGTCCGCCGACGCCTTCGCGGTGGAGCCCTCCGGGGATTTCCCCCCGTCGGCCCTGCTGATCCGGGGATGGCGGGCCGCCTGGCGGCACCCGGCGACGGCCGAGCGCACCCGGGAGGTGCTGCAGGGTTGGCTGGACTCGCCCCGCCTCCCGGACGACCTCGCCGTGGACGTGGTCGCCGGGGTCATCGAGGGGCGCCTGGGCGAGCCGGGGGTGGCCGAACTCCTGGTGGGCCCGGATCGCGGGGACGGGCCCGGACACCGGCGCCGCACCCACCTGTTCCGCCGGCTCAGGTTGGACCCGGAGGCCCCCGCGACGCCGGGTGCCCCGCCGGGGCCGCCGACCGTGCCGGGGCCGGCCCCCTCCGACCGTCGTGCCGAACCGGCCCGTCCCCCGGTGGTCACGGCGGACGCCCCCGACGCACCGGACGCCGCGCCCTCGCCCGCCCCGCCGACGTGAGACGGCGTGAGACGGCGTGGGACGACGGGGGACGGCGTGAGGTGACCCGGGACGGCGCGAGGTGACGTGAGGTGAGGGCCATGGAGGAGGAGACCGGGGAGGGAACGGGGCGCCCCCGGTCGGCGTCCCGGCGCCGGGCGGTCACGTCGTTCCGGATGCGGGGCCTGCGGCTCCGGGCGGGGGAACCCGGCGCGTTCTTCACGGTTCACCTGGCCGGGGAGGTACGCCGTCCCCCGGACGGCGAGCCGGCGGACCCCGGCGCCCCGGACCACACCGGGAGCGCCCGCCGTCGGCTGCGCGAACGGGTGGAACGGATCCTCGCCGGGCGCTCCGCGCTCGACCCCCTCGGCGCCCGGGACGCGGCGAACGACGGGATCTGCGCGTGGTTCGCCCCGGCCCCGGGGCCGGAGGTGTGCGGCTCGGTCCGTCTCCGGGTGCGCCGGCGGGACCGGCGGGCGGCGGAGGAGCACCACCGGTTCCTCGCCGCCGTGGAGCGCGAGGGGGCCGAGGTGGCACTGCGGTTGGATCTCCTGCGGGACGTCCTCGCCGACCCCGACCGGCGGACGGCGTGGTGGATCGAGCGCCACCCCGATCGCCTCGGTGACCTGGAGGACCTGCACGGGGCCACCGGCTCGCTCCGGCCGCGTCGGGTCGCCGACCGCGATCCGCTGCACGAGGAGGTGGCCCGCTTCGTGGACCACCTGCTGACCGACCTGCGCACGCCGCCGCAGCGGGAGGTCTTCCTGCGGGCGCTCACCACGGCCCTGCACACCCTCGGCAGCGAGGACCTGCGCGCCGTCGCCGGGAGATGGACGCCGGTGGGTTCCCCGGCGGCGGGGGAGCGGGAGGGCGGCGTGCCCGCGCCCCCCTGATCGCCGCCCCCCCGTGGCGGGTCCCGGTCGGTCCCGGTCGGTGGGTGCGGCGGTGGGGGCGTTTCCTCAGCGGGCGCGGCGGACGCGGGCCTCGTGCCAGACCGGTTCGGGGGTCTCCCGGACCCGGCCGTCGGAGCCGAAGACCAGGAACCGGTCGAAGGACCGGGCGAACCAGCGGTCGTGGGTGACCGCCAGCACCGTCCCCTCGTACGCCTCCAGCCCTTCCTGGAGGGCCTCGGCGGACTCCAGGTCCAGGTTGTCGGTCGGCTCGTCGAGCAGCAGGGCGGTGCTGCCGGCCAGTTCCAGTTGCAGGATGCGGAACCGGGCCTGCTGGCCGCCGGAGAGCCGGTCGAAGGGTTGTTCGGCCTGTCGGGTCAGCTCGTAGCGCCGCAGGGCGCTCATCGCCGCGCCCCGGTCCCGGGCGTGGTCGGTCCACAGGATCTCCACCAGGGGGCGCCCGGCCAACTCCTCCGGGGCGTGCGTCTGCGCGAAGTGGCCCGGCACGACCCGCGCGCCGAGCCGCCACGATCCGGTGTGCGCGACCTCCCCACCGGCGAGCAGGCGCAGGAAGTGCGACTTGCCGGAGCCGTTGGAACCCAGCACGGCCACCCGTTCGCCGTGGAAGACCTCCAGGTCGAACGGCTTCATCAGCCCGGTGAGCTCCAACCCCTCGCAGGTGACCGCCCGCATGCCGGTGCGTCCGCCGCGCAGCCGCATGGTGATGTTCTGCTTGCGCGGCGGCTCCGGCGGCGGCCCGGCCTCCTCGAACTTCCGCAGCCGGGTCCTGGCCGCCCGGTACCGGGAGGCCATCTCGTCGCTGCGCGAGGCGTACTGCCGCAGGTCCACCACGAGCTTCCTCAGCTGCGCGTGCTTCTCGTCCCAGCGGCGGCGCAGCTCCTCGAACCGCTCGAAGCGCTCCTCCCGGGCACGGTGGTACCCCTCGAAGCCGCCGCCGTGCACCCACACGTCCCCACCCGCCGGGCTCGGCTCCACGCTGATGATCCGCTCGGCGGCGCGGGCGAGGAGTTCCCGGTCGTGGGAGACGAACAGGACGGTCTTGCGGGTCTCCCGCAGCCGGTCCTCCAGCCACTCCTTGCCGGGGACGTCGAGGTAGTTGTCGGGCTCGTCCAGCAGCAGCACCTCGTCGGGACCGCGCAGCAGGGCCTCCAGCACCAGGCGTTTCTGCTCGCCCCCCGACAGGCTGCGCACCTCCCGCCACCGGGCCCGCTCGTACGGCGTGCCGAGGGCCGCGGTGGTGCACACGTCCCACAGGGTCTCGGCCTCGTAGCCGCGTGCCTCCGCCCAGTCGCTCAGCGCCTGGGCGTACCGCATCTGGGCGGTCTCGTCGTCCCGCTCCATGATGTCGAGTTCGGCGGCGTCCACCTCCTCGGCGGCCTCGCGCACGCGCGGCGGGGCGACGGCGACCAGCAGGTCGCGCACGGTGCGTTCGTCCCGGACCGAGCCGATGAACTGCGGCATCACCCCGATCCCGCCACTGACGGTCACCTTCCCGGCGTGCGGGGTCAGCTCCCCGGCGATCAGGCGCATCAGGGTGCTCTTGCCGGCGCCGTTGGGTCCCACCAGGGCGGCGGCGGAGCCCTCGCCCACGCGGAAGGAGACGTCGTCCAGCAGGGGACGTCCGTCGGGCAGGTGGTACTCCAGGTGAGCGGCCTCGACATGGCCCATGGTGACGATCCTCGGTCGGTCGGCGCCGTTCCTCGACGGCGCCGCGCGGCGTTTCGGCGGCGCCGGCCGCGCCGCGCCGGTCAGCGTAGTGCGGGCGGGCCGGCGTTCCCACCGGTTATCGCCGGGGCCGCCGCGGGCGCGGGTCGGTTCTCCGGGGCCGCCCGCGCGCCGTCCGGTGGACCGCCGACGCCGGGCACCCCGCCCCGGCCGCCCCGGGTCCGTCCCCGTCCCGTACCGAATCCGTACCGACCGTCGAAGCGCGCTCCCGGGGCCGGCAGGATGCGGACGCCGGTCGCGATCACCGCGCGCCGGTCCCACGGTCGCTCCACGGGGGAGCGGAGAGGGGAGCGGGAATGTTCGGGATCATCAGACCGTGTGCGCACCGGCTGACGGCGGGGCTGCGGACCGAGTGGACGGCGCACCTGTGCGGGCTGTGCCTGGCGTTGCGCGGCGAGCACGGTCAGGCCGCCCGGCTGCTCACCCACTACGACGCGCTGCTGGTGTCGGTGCTGGTGGACGCGCAGACCGGTCCGGTGGCGGGGCGCCGCCGCACGGCCGGACCCTGCCCGTTGCGCGGGATGCGCACCGCCCCCGTGGCCCGGGGCGAGGGGGCCCGCCTGGCGGCGGCGGTGTCGCTGGTGCTCGCGGCGGCGAAGGTCCGCGACCACGTCGCCGACGGCGACGGACCGCTCGCCCGGCCCCTGCCGGCCCGGGCCGCCCGGCGGTTGGCGACGGGATGGGCCCGGGCCGGGGCCCGGTCGGGCGGTGCGGTGGGATTCGACACCGCCGTGCTGGTGGACGCCGTGGACCGACAGACCGCGATCGAGGCGGCGGTCCGCCCGGGCAGCTCCCTGCTCCCGGTCACCGAGCCGACGGAGACCGCGACCGCCGCCGCGTTCGCGCACACCGCGCACCTGGCCGGTCGCCCCGCCAACGCCGTGCCGTTGGCCGAGGTCGGGCGGCTGTTCGGGCGACTGGCGCACCTGCTGGACGCGGTGGAGGACCTGCCGGCCGACACGGCGGCGGGGGCGTTCAACCCCATCGCGGCCACCGGCCGGGACCTTGCCGAGGCGCGGCGGCTGTGCGACGACGCGGTGCGCGGCATCGCGCTCGCCCTGCGGGACGTCCGGTTCGCGGACGACCGGTTGGCGCACGTGCTGCTGGTCCACGAGTCGCGTCGTGCGGTGGAGCGGACCTTCGGCACGGTCTGCGCGCACACCCCGCCGGGGGACCTCCCGCCGGGGCGGCACGTCGCGCCCCCGCCGGCCCGGCAGCGGGGGCTGATCGCGGGCTGCGCGGTGTGGACCGGGCTGCTGTGCTCCTGCCGGCTGTGCTGCGCGAGTTCCTACACCGACCCCTGGACGGGCGAGGAGCGGGAGGGACTGTGCCACCGCTACGCCGACTGCTGCGACTGCGGGGACTGCGGTTGCACCCATTGCTGCGAGTCCGGGTGTTCGTGTTGCGGTTGCGGCAAGGGGGACGGTTGCTGCGACTGCTGCGGATGCGATTGCTGATCCGCCCCCTCCCACCCCGGGG
>NZ_VKHS01000519.1 GCF_014141525.1 Streptomyces calidiresistens | reverse complement strand
CCGCACGCCCGGTCGCTCCCGGGCGACCCCGTCGTGCGCCGAGCCGTGCCCCGTGCAGGGGTTCTGCCGCTCGACCGGGCCCGCGCCCGCCGCGGCACCGGCTCCGTCCCCACCGCACCGGCCGGCCCCCCGGGCCCCCGGCACGGCACCTCCCGGTCCGCGGCACGCCGGAAAACCGGCGAAAAATCATCCGGAAACACGCGGAAAACCGAAGAACAGCCACACCGCCGGAATCTCCCCGCCGGCCCACCTCGATGGGAGAGCAGCCTTCTCATGGCGACATTCCTCTACGCGACAGGGCGTTTCACATACGCCTGGAGGCGCTGGGTCGCGATCTTCTGGGTCGCCCTGCTGGGCGTCGCCGGTGTCGCCGTCGCGACCACCGAATCCCAGCCCGCGACCGAGATCTCCATCCCCGGCACGGAGGCCCAGGAGGCCTTCGACCTGCTCTCCGAACGCTTCCCCGGCATGGGCGCCGACGGAGCCACCGCCCGGGTCGTCTTCCGGGCCCCGGACGGCGGGGAGATCACCGACCCGGCCAACACCGCCGCCGTGGGCGAGGTCGTCGCCGAACTCGAACGCAGCAGCGACCGCATCGCGCAGGTCGCCGACCCCTTCGAGTCGCAGGCCATCAGCCAGGACCTCACCACCGCCTACGCGCAGGTCTCCTATCAGGTCAGCGGCACCGAGCTGGAGGACGCCGAGCGCGAGGCGCTGCTGGAGGCCGCCGAGACCGGCCGCGACGCCGGATTGGTCGTGGAGATCGGCGGCGACGCCCTCTTCGAGATCCCGAGCACCGGCGTGGCCGAGGTGATCGGTGTCGCGGTCGCGGCGGTGGTGCTGGTCATCACCCTCGGCTCCCTGATCGCCGCCGGACTCCCGCTGATCACCGCCCTGATCGGGGTCGGCATCGCGGTGAGCGTCATCACCGTCCTCAGCGGCCCGCTCGAGCTGGACAGCACCACGCCGATCCTGGCGATGATGCTCGGCCTGGCCGTCGGCATCGACTACGCCCTGTTCATCGTCTCCCGCTACCGCGCCGAACTGGCCGCCGGCCACGACCGGCGGGAGGCCGTCGGCCGCGCGACCGGCACCGCCGGCTCGGCGGTCGTCTTCGCCGGACTGACCGTCATCATCGCCATGTGCGGCCTCGCGGTCGTGAACATCCCCGTCCTCACCAAGATGGGTCTGGCCGCGGCCGGCGCGGTGGCGATCGCCGTCCTCATCGGCATCACCCTGATCCCCGCCCTCCTCGGTTTCGCGGGCGAGAAGGTGCGCCCGCAGGTCAGCCGCCGCGCCGGCGCCAAGGGCGGAGCCCCCGTCGAGGGACTCCCCGCCGACGAGGAACGTCCCAACGCGGGCACCCGCTGGGCCCGCTTCGTGGTCCGGCGTCCCATCGCCGTCCTGCTGGTCGCCGTGGCCGGGCTCGGCGTGATCGCCGTACCGGCCACCCAGATGGAGCTCAACCTCCCGGACCAGGGCTCCGAGCCGCCCTCCACCACCCAGCGCCAGGCCTACGACATGCTCGCCGAGTCCTTCGGCCCCGGCTTCAACGGGCCGCTGCTGGTGGCCGTGGACACCGCCGGGGTGAACAACGGGCAGGACGCCGGCGCGATCGCCGGCGCCGTGGCCGAGAGCATCCAGGGCCTGGACAACGTCGTCGCGGTCACCGAGCCGATCCCCAACGAGACCGGCGACACCGCGATGCTCACCGTCATCCCCGGCTCCGCCCCCAGCACCGTCGAGACCGCCGACCTGGTGCACGACCTGCGCGAGGAGGCCCCCGCCTTCGCGGGCACCGGGGACGCCCGGGTCCTGGTCACCGGCCAGACCGCCATGGCCATCGACGTCTCCGAGCGGATCGACGACGCCATGGCCCCCTACCTGGCGGTCGTGGTCGGCCTGGCCTTCGTCCTGCTGACCGTCGTCTTCCGCTCCCTGTTGGTGCCGATCAAGGCCGGCCTGGGCTTCCTGCTCTCGGTCTTCGCCTCCCTGGGCGCCGTGGTCGCGGTCTTCCAGTGGGGCTGGCTGGCCGGCCTCTTCGGGGTCGAGGTCACCGGGCCCATCATGAGCCTGATGCCGATCTTCCTCATCGGTGTGGTCTTCGGCCTGGCCATGGACTACGAGGTCTTCCTCGTCACCCGGATGCGGGAGGCGTACGTCCACGGCGAGGACGCCCGGCAGGCGATCGTCACCGGCTTCCGGTACAGCGCCCGGGTGGTGACCGCCGCCGCGATCATCATGATCAGCGTCTTCGCGAGCTTCGTCAGCGCCGACGAACCCATGATCAAGATGATCGGCTTCGGCCTGGCCGCCGCGATCCTCTTCGACGCCTTCGTCGTCCGGATGGCCATCGTGCCCGCCGTGCTGGCGCTGCTCGGCCGCACCGCCTGGTGGCTGCCGGCCTGGCTGGACCGGATCCTGCCCAACGTGGACGTCGAGGGCGAGAAGCTGACCCGTCGGTCGCCCGCCGCCGAGCCCGTCGCGGCCGGGGTCGGCTCGACCCTCCCGGCGGGGCGGGGCGACGGGGCCGGTGGCGGGCCCGCCACCGGTTCGGCGGACCCCGATCGGCGCGCCGATTCCGCGTCCGTCGACGCCGAACGGGACGCCCCCTCCTCCCGGCGTCGCTGAGCGGCATCCGGCGCAAAACCCCCGGGCCCCGGCCCCCGCGCACCCCGCGCGGGGGCCGGGGGCCGTGCTCTCCCGGGTGGTCCTCCGGTGGACTTCACGGTGCCTTCCCGACGGGTGGCGCGTGCTCAGCGGGGAGCCCGCGCGGTCGCCCGGAAGAAGGTGTAGTGGAAAGTGCCCTCACCGTCGGCGGTGCGCCGCAGGTCGGCCATGCCGCGCTCCCATTCGTCGGCGGCCGGCCTCCCCTCCGCGAGCACGGCCGGTCGGGCCGCCTCGAAAACCGGCACGAACGTGCCGAGGACGAATCCGCTCCTCAGATCGGGCCGGGCCCGGTCCGCGCACACCGTGCGCGGCTCCACCCCCACTTCCCGGAACCCCGCGCCCCGCAGCAGAGGGGCCAACCGGCGCCCGATGAACGCGTTCCCACCGGCCCGCTCCTGCGCCCGCGCCTGAGCGGCGATCACCGCGCGCGCCGCCGCGCTGTCCGGATGCAGCAGGGTCGAGCCGTGGTCGCCCTCCACCACCGTCAACCCGCCGCCCGGGCGCAGCACCCGCAGCCACTCGGTCAGGGCCCGGGCGGGTTCGGCGAGGTGCTCCAGTACGAAACAGCCGAAGACGTGGTCGAACGAGGCGTCGGGAAAAGGCAGTTCCGTGACATCGGCACGGTGCCACCGCACCCGTCCCGCCGCAGTGGCCTCCGCGTGCCGCGCCCGGGCCCGGGCGAGCGAGGGGGCGGAGAGGTCCACCGCGTCCACCCGCGCCCCCGGTACGGCCAACAGGTGACCGGTCTGGGCCCCGGTCCCGCACCCCGCCTCCAGCACCCGACCGGTGATCGGGCCGCCGACCCCCTCCCGGTCGCCGTGCACCAGCGGCGCCAGGACGTCCGCCTGCGTGGTCAGCCGTTCGGCCTCGCGAGCCCCGTAGCCGTGGACATATCCGTTCCCCGCCCCTGCCTGCTCCGCACCGGGGCGGTCCCCGCCCCGGGTGATCGTGATCTCCATGCATCGAGCCTGTCGCCACAATGGACCGGTGAACAGGTCCGAAGAGAAGCCGAACGACAGGTCCGAAACAGGTGTCCCGGGGGCCCCGACACAGGCCGCCCCGACCCCCGCGACCACCCGCGGCGCGGACTTCCTCCACCTGGACCGCCGGGAGGCCCCCGTCGGCGGACTGGCCGACTGGCTGACCCACCGACTGCGCGAGGCGGTCGCGGACGGACGCCTGCCGGTGGGCAGCCGACTGCCCGCCGGCAGGACGCTCGCCGCCGAACTCGGGGTCTCCCGGGGCGTGGTCACCGAGGCGTACCGACGCCTGGGCGAGGACGGCCACCTGGCCGGGAACGGACGCCGGGGCACCGTCGTGGTCGCCGCGCCGGTCCGGCCCCCGGCACCCACCCCTCCGGGGCCCGGCAC
>NZ_VKHS01000518.1 GCF_014141525.1 Streptomyces calidiresistens | reverse complement strand
CTTCACGGGTGGGCCGCCCGGCGGGGGTGCGCGGCTGGATCTGGTCTGGCAAGAGCGCTCCCGGGAGACGTTCGGAATGCCATGGTAGCGACCGACCCCCGGACACTCCCCCCGAAGGTCCGGCCGGGGCCCGGGAACGCCCCGGACACGACGATCCCGGTGTCCCCGCCGGAGCGGCGGGGACACCGGGATCGTGTGAGGGGCGGCCGAGGGGTCCCGGACCGCCTCAGATGGAGAGGAGGACCTCCAGCGGGGCGGTTCCCAGCGCCGGGTCCAGGCGCTCGCGCCCGGCGAGGAAGCCCAGTTCCATGAGCACCGCCAGGCCGGCGATGTCGGCGCCGGTGCGGCGGATCAACCGCAACGAGGCCTCGGCGGTCCCGCCGGTGGCGAGCACGTCGTCGATCACCAGCACCCGGTCCGAGGGCCCCAGGTCCTCGGCGTGCAGCTCGATCTCGGCGGTGCCGTACTCCAGCTCGTAGCTCTGGCCCAGCGTGGCGCCGGGCAACTTGCCCGCCTTGCGGACCGGTATGAAGCCGATGCCCGCCCGCACCGCCGCCGGGGCGGCGAGGATGAACCCGCGCGCCTCCAGACCGGCGACCTTGGTGGCACCGTGCCGCCGGCAGATCGCCGCCAGGGTGTCGGTCACCACGGCCAGCGCGACCGGATCGGCCAGCAGCGGGGTGATGTCCTTGAAGACGACGCCCGGCTTCGGGTGGTCGGGCACGTCCCGGATCCGCTCCAGCAGCAGCCGGCGTTGGGCCTCCGACACCGGGGAGAGCGGCTCGTCGGAGGCCCCGGTCGGCGCGCTCACCGTCGCTTCCCCGAGGGGCGTCCCCGCCCGCGGGCGCGGGAGACCGGCTGGCGACGCTGCACCGTGACGTAGTCGCCGGTTTCACCGGACCCGTCGTTGTCGCCGCCGTTGCCGGGGGCGGGAACGGCGGCCGTACCCACCGGACCGGTGCCATCGGCGTCGGCGGCGTCCCCGGCCTCCCCGCTGCCGTCGTCCTCGATCCGGCCGTGGGCGGCCGGCGAGGGGGCGGGGGTGCCCCGCTCGGCCCGCTTGTCCAGGATGCGCCGGTTGTGCGCGGCGATCTCCGGGTCGCGCAGACGGAAGTCCACCACCAGGGGGGTGGCGATGAAGATGGAGGAGAAGGTACCCGCGGCCAGACCCACGAACAGCGGCAGCGCGATGTCCTTGAGCATGCCGCCCGCCAGCAGGCCGGTGCCGATGAACAGCAGGCCCGCCACCGGCAGCAGGGCGGTCACCGAGGTGTTGATCGAGCGGACCACCACGGAGTTGATGCCCTGGTTGGCCAGCTCACCGTAGGTGTACCGGCTCTGTTTGAGGACGATGCGGGTCTTCTCCTGCACTTTGTCGAAGACCACCACCGTGTCGTAGAGCGAGTAGCCCAGGATGGTGAGGAGGCCGACGACCGAGCCCGGGGTGACCTCGAAACCGACCAGCGCGTAGACGCCGACCGTGACCAGGAGGTCGAAGGCCATCGCGACGAGGGCCGCCAGTGACATCCGCCATTCGAAGGCGAAGGCCAGATAGATCGTCACCAGGACAAGGAAGACGATCATTCCCTGGAACGCCTTGGTGGTCATCTGCTGGCCCCAACTGGGCCCGACCAACTCGGCGTCGATCTCCGTGGGCTGCAGGCCCACCTCGTCGGCGATCGCCGCGCGAACGGTGTCGGACTCGTCGGTGTCCAGGCCGGTGACCTGGACCCGCAGGGCGCCGCTGCCCAGTTCCTGCACCCGGGCGTCGTTGCCGGATGCCTCCTCGGCGATCCGACGACCGTCGTCCGTGGACAGTTCCGCGCTCGCCGGCACGGTGAAGACCGCGCCGCCCTGGAACTCCACGCCCAGGAACAGGCCGCGGACGCCCAGACCGGTGAGCGAGACGATCACCAGGAGAATCGAGACGGCGTACCAGAACTTCCGCCGGCCCACGAAGTCGTAGGCGGTCTCGCCTCGGTAGATCCTGGCGCCGAGGGTGGAGAGGCTGGCCATCTCAGGCCTCCTTCGGTTCGGCGGTGACGGGGACCGGACGACGGCCGGTGCGACGGATCGGCGGCCTGGCCCCGAGGCGCTTGGGGTCGAGCCCGGACCACTTGTGGCCCTTGGCGAAGAACTTGCGGCGGCCCGCCAGGGTCAGCAGCGGCTTGGTGAGCAGGAACACGATGATCAGGTCGAGGGCGGTGGTCAGGCCGAGCACGAAGGCGAAGCCCTGGACCGATCCGACCGAGACGAGGAACAGCACGATCGCGGAGAGGAAGGAGACCACGTCGGAGACGATGATCGTGCGGCGGGCGCGGGGCCAACCGCGTTCGATCGCCGCTCTGATCGGTCGTCCCGCCCGCACCTCGTCACGGACCCGTTCGAAGTAGACGATGAACGAGTCCGCCGTGATACCGACGGCCACGATGGCGCCGCAGATGGCCGGCAGGCTCAGCGCGAAGCCGATCGCCGGACCGAGCAGGGTCATGATCACGTAGGTCAGGCCGGCCATCAGGATGAGGCTGGCGATCGCGATCGCGGACAGGGCCCGGTAGTAGAAGACCAGGTACCCCACGACCAGGGCGAGACCGATGCCACCGGCGATCAGACCGGCGCGCAACTGCTCGCTGCCCAGCGTCGGGGAGACGGTGGTGACGTTGGCGATCTCGAAGGTGATCGGCAGGGCGCCGAACTTCAGGACGTTGGCCAGCGCGCCGGCGGTCTCGGAGTCGAAGTTGCCCTGGATCATGGCGCTGCCGCCACCCAGGCGCTCGGAGACCCGGGGCGCGGAGCGGACCTCGCCGTCGAGGACGATGGCGAACTGGTTGCGGGGCTCGAACTCGGTGGCCAGCTGGGCGGTGATGTCCGCGAACTTGCGGGCGCCCTCCGAGTTGAAGTCCATGGTGACGATCCAGCCCAGGCCCTGCTGGGTGTCGTAGACCGCGTCGGCGCCGGTGATGTCCGTGCCGGGCACGGCGACCGGACCCAGCTCGTACTTGTAGAAGCCCTCCTCGTCGCAGGCGACGATCGGGTTCTCGTCCGGGGCGTCGGCCGCGGCGGAGCGGGCCTCCTGGCGGGCCTCGGGGGTGGAGCAGTCCAGGGCGGCGAGCTCGGCGGCGAGACCGGACTCGGCCTCGGGGAGTTCGAAGCCCTCCTCGCCCTCGGCGGGGGCGCCGTCCTCGCCCTCTTCCCCACCGGGGGTTTCCCCGCCGTCCTCCTGCGCAGTCTCCCCCTCGGTGCCGTCGGTCTCCTCGACGGCCTCGTCGGTGGTCTCGTCGGTGCGGAAGGAGGCGTTGGTGGCGGTGGTGGTCCCGGCGGTGGCCCCCGGGGTCCGCAGGCTCTGGTCGGTGGAGTCGGTGCCGTCGGCCTCCTCGCCGTCCTCGGCCCCGTCCTCGCCGGTGCCCTCGGCGTCACCCTCGGGGTCGCCCTCGGTGTCGGGCTCCTCGGCCGTCTCCCCGTCGCCCTCGCCGGGCTCGGGGCCCTCCTCGCCCTCGGGGAGGGTGAAGGCCGGCTGTACCGAGAGCACCTGGCGGAACCCGAGCTGGGCGGTGGTGCCCACCTGCTCGCGGGCCTGCTCCTCGTCGGTGCCCCGGGGGATGCTCACCACGATGTTGCGGTCACCCTGGGACTGGACGGTGGCCTCGGAGACGCCCAGTCCGTTGACCCGGCGCTCGATGATGTCCACGGCCGTGGCGAGGTTCTCCTCGTTGACCGCCCCCTCGTTGCGGGAGTCCTCGGTGGCGCTCAGTGTGATGCTCGTGCCGCCCGCCAGGTCGATGCCCAGGCGGGGGGTGTTCGCACCGGTGAGGAACATACCGGCGGTGAGGAGCACCACCAGCAGCAACAGTGCCACCAGGGCGCGGCCGGGCTTGGCCTGCGCGGACCTGAGGTCCTTCCCGGGGGACCTGAAGTCCTGATTCGGTCCAGCCACCTTCTCGTCTTCTCTCTAGTCCTGCGGCCCGCGCCCGGTGGTCGCGGCACGGCTCGGCGGGTGTCGGCGGTTGTGAACGGGGTGTGGGGGGACGGTCCCCGGGGCTGTCTCTTATACAAATCTGAC
>NZ_VKHS01000517.1 GCF_014141525.1 Streptomyces calidiresistens | reverse complement strand
TTCCCCTGTTCCTCCCCCGGCCCCCGGGGCCCGCCGTCCGGCGGGCCCCGGGGGCTCACCCGTACGCGGTATCCGTCACCCACCCGGGTGGAGCCGATCACCCGACGTTCCGTCAATCCGCGATGGTGCAACTACCCTGAGTGGACGCCATATCGTATGCACCAGAACCGTCACAGAATCCCGTTCGGTCATCTATTCCCTTGGCGGATTGTCAGCATCATGGACCACCATGGGGGGTAAGCGGACCACCGCGGAGCAGAGAGGAGGCGTCCATGGGTTCGGTGCGCAGGGCCAGCGCCTGGCTCGGTCTGGTCGATGACCGCGAGATGCGCTACTACGACGACGAATACGCCGATGGACCGGAGCCGGAGCCGGAGCCGGAGGACCGCGCCGAGCCGTGGACCACCGACCCCCGCCTGCGGGTGGCGGCGGAGGCCGCCGAGGAGCAGGGGGGTCGGATCGCCACCATCACCCCCCAGGGATTTCGCGACGCCCGGCGGATCGGCGAGTTGTTCCGCGACGGCGTTCCGGTGGTGATCAACCTCACCACCCTGGAGTCCGCCGACGCCAAGCGCGTGGTCGACTTCGCCGCGGGTCTGACCTTCGGGCTGCGCGGCACCATCGAGCGGGTGGCCAACCGGGTCTTCCTGCTCACGCCGACCGACTACCGCGTGATCAGCGGCTCCCGGAACAGCTCGACCGGCTTCTTCAACCAGAGCTGACCACCGGGCGGGCGGCGGATCGCCGAGGCCGCCCGACCCGGTGACCGTTCGGTTTCCCGGGCCCGCAGCGAGAGGTCGGCGCCCGGAGGGGTTCCCGGCGCCGGAGGCCGTTCCCCCCGGCCCGGGAGGGTGGGTCGCCGTCGCGTTCCGTCACGGCAGCCCTCGTCCCGCGGCCGAAAGCCCCGGCCTCACCCCCGGAACGCGTCCAATCCGGTGAGTGCCTTCCCGAGCACCAACTGGTGCATTTCCGAGGTTCCCTCGTAGGTGAGCACGGATTCCAGGTTCGTGGCGTGCCGCATCACCGGATACTCCAGCGAGATGCCGTTCGCCCCCAGAACCGTGCGGGACATCCGGCAGATCTCCAACGCCTCGCGCACATTGTTGAGCTTCCCGATACTGATCTGTTCCGGGGTGAGGGAACCCGCCTCCATCCGCCGTCCCAAATGCAGGGCGAGCAGCAATGCCTTGTGGAGTTCCACCGTCATGTCCGCGAGTTTCGCCTGGGTGAGCTGGAAGCCCCCGATCGGCCGGCCGAACTGCTCCCGGGTGCGGGAGTACTCCAGCGCGGTCTCCAGGCAACTGCGGGCGGCACCGGGCGCGCCCCACACGATCCCGTAGCGGGCGTGGCCCAGGCAGCCCAGGGGCGCCCCCAGCCCGCGTGCCCCCGGCAGCACCGCGTCGGCGGGCAGCCGCACCCCGTCCAGGACCAGTTCGCCGGTGACCGAGGCGCGCAGGGACCACTTGTGGCGGATCTCCGGTGCCGAGCAACCGGGGGTGTCGGTGGGCACGACGAAACCGCGGACGCCCTCCTCGGTGCGGGCCCACACCACGGCGACATCCGCGATCGGGGCGTTGGTGATCCACGTCTTGCGGCCGGTGAGCACCCAGTCCGAGCCGTCCCGACGGGCCCGGGTGCGCATCGAGGCCGGGTCGGACCCGTGGTCGGGCTCGGTGAGGCCGAAGCACCCGATGGCCTCGCCCGCGGCCATGGCGGGCAGCCAGCGCTCGCGCTGTTCCGGCGAACCGTGACGGTGGATGGCGTACATCGCCAGGGAACCCTGCACCGACACCAGTGATCGGATGCCGGAGTCGGCCGCCTCCAGCTCCAGACAGGTCAGGCCGTACTCCACGGCGCCCGCGCCGGCGCAGCCGTACCCCTCCAGGGTCATGCCGAGGGCACCGAGTTCGCCGAGTTCGCGGGCCAACTCCCGTACCACCGGCAGTTCGCCGCGCTCGTACCACTCGGCGATGCCGGGCAGCACCCGCTCCGCGGCCCACCGGCGGACGCCGGCGCGGATGTCCAGCTCCTGTGGGGTCAGCAGGTCGTCGATGCCGAGCGGGTCAGCGGGGTCGAAGCGGGGCGGCCGGGGTGCTGCCGGCATGCGGGACCTCCGGTGCGGTCGACTCGGGCATCCGATCGGCGGTGTCGGTGCCCCCGGGCGACGCTACGTGCCGGTAATCCCCCGCCGCAAGATCGACGACGCCACCGCCCGGGATGGCGGTGGTCACATCGGCCTCCGCGCCGACCGTCGGCTTCGCGCCGGAGGGGGCCATCGGCTCACGGGGCAGGCGCAGTGCCGCGAGGGCCCCGAGCAGGAGCAGCAGGGCGCTGGCGGCCAGGGCGGCCCTGGTGCCCGCCACGAAGGCGTCCGCGGCCGCGGCGTGCAGCGCCGCGCCGGTGTCCCCGCCGATCGCGTCGGCGACGGCCCTGGCCTCCGCCAGGGAGTGGCCGACCGCGGCGCGCTCCCCGTCGTCCAGGCCGCCCACCGCGCGCACGGCGGGGGCGTAGACGGCGTTCATGACGCTTCCCAGCAGCGCGATGCCGAGGCCCGCTCCGAACTGGTAGGCGGTCTCGCCCAACGACGCGGCCTCACCGGCCTGGTCCGCCGGGGCGTCGTTGATCATCGACTCGTAGGAGCCGAAGAGGGTGGTCTCCAGGCCGAATCCCAGCAGGACGAAGCCGGTGATCAGCAGGGCCGGGTTGTCGTGGTGACCGATCTGCATGAGCAACAGGACGGCCAGGGCGGTGAGGAGGAATCCGCCGGAGATCATCAGCCGGGGGCCCATGAGCCGCAGCATCCACGCGCCCATCAGCCCGGCGGCGATCGCCGCCACGCTCAGCGGCAGCAGCCGCAGACCGGTCTGCAGCGGACTCAGCCCCAGCACCAACTGGAGGTACTGGGCCGCGATGAGCGCCAGGCCCACCAGCGCCAGGACGGTCAGGACGATGCACCCGACGGAGGTCCCGAAGGCGGGACGACCGAAGGCCGCGAGGTCGATCAGCGGGTGCGGCCGGGACCGCTGGCGCCGGACGAAGACGACGAGCAGAACCGCCCCCGCGAGCCCCGCCACGAGGGTCCAGGGCGTGAACAGGTCGCCGCCCCCGATCCGCTTGACCGCCAGGATGACGCAGAACAGGCCCGTCGCGGCGATCAGGGCACCGGGAACGTCCCACGGCCCGGAGTCCGCCCGCCCCCGCGACTCGGGGAGCAGCCGGGCCCCCAGGGGAAGACAGAGGGCCATGAGCGGGATGTTGATCAGGAAGACCGAGCCCCACCAGAAGTGCTCCAGCAACACCCCGGCGACCAGCGGTCCGACGGCGGCCCCGACGGCCGCGACGGCGCTCCAGACACCGATGGCCATCGCCCTCTCCCGCCGGTCGGGGAAGACGTGGCGCAGGATGGAGAGGGTCGCGGGCATGATCATGGCCCCGCCCACGCCCAGCAGGGCCCGTGCCGCGATGAGGACGGCGGCGGAGTCCGCGCAGGCGGCCAGCGCCGAGGCGAGGCCGAAGCAGGCGTAGCCCATCAACAGCACCCGCCGGCGACCGATCCGGTCCCCCAGGGTGCCGAAGAGGATCAGCAGCGAGGCGCAGACCAGGGGGTACACGTCCACGATCCACAGCAGCTCGATGGGACCGGGACGCAGGTCCGCGCTCACGGCGGGGATGGCGACGTGCAGCACGGTGGCGTCCAGGGCCACCAGGAACAGGCTCGCGCAGAGCACGACCAGGACGGCCCAGCGGTTGGCCGCGCCCGTGACGGGCGGGGCCGCGGGGGCCCGGTCGCCGATGCCGGGCGGGGTCGCCCCGGACGTCTGCGCCATCTGCACCTCCCTCTCCGCACCGACCCCGGGGATCGGGGCCGTGCTCATCCCCGCGCCCCGGGAGGGGGCCGGCTGAACCGGACCCTACGGGGGCGGTGCGGGGGACGGACGAGGAGTTAGCGTACGCCGGCGGTGGAAGCCGCTTCGCACGCCGGAACCGGACGGACCCGCACGGTCCGGGGCGGAACGGGGCACCGGGCGGCCGACGGCCGGGCCGCGGAGCGCCCGGGGGAGAG
>NZ_VKHS01000516.1 GCF_014141525.1 Streptomyces calidiresistens | reverse complement strand
GTGGGGCGGGTGGGGCTCGAACCCACGGCCGACGGATTATGAGTCCGTTGCTCTAACCAGCTGAGCTACCGCCCCGTTACCGGTGCGTCGCGCACGTGTGCACGTCGTCTGCCGCAGCATAGCTGCTCATACGATCTGCCGCCCGGGCCGGGGCGGTTCACACGTCATCCTGGACGCCCACTCCGCCGGATCGGTTCCGACGAACACCCCAAACCACCCGCACGGGGGATGCGTGAAACCGAGCCCCGTCCGGGTGGATCGATGTGGGCGATTCGGGTGAGCCGGGAGACCCGGGGAGCGAACCTCCCCGGGGTCGCGCACGGCGCGTGGGCCGGAGGGCGAACTGCCCTCCGGCCCACGCGTGGTGAAGCTCCCCCGACTGGACTCGAACCAGTAACCTGCCGGTTAACAGCCGGCTGCTCTGCCAATTGAGCTACGGAGGAATGCTCCGCTCGGGTTCGCCGTCCCGTCCCGGGGGGCGGCCCCTCGCTGCGAGCAATACATTAGCGCATGGACGGGGGTGCTCCGAAATCCGTATCCGGGGTACGCGCTACCGCGTCGCTCGGAGTCGAGCAGCCGCCCCGCCCGGGGCGGGGTGAATCGAGGCAGGGAAGGAACGCAGTCGATGCGGAAGCTCACGTTCATCGCCGGTGCCGCCGTGGGGTACGTCCTCGGGGCGAGGGCCGGGCGCCAGCGCTACGAGCAGATCGCCGAGGCCGCCCGGCGGGTGCAGCGCAACCCGACGGTCCGCAACGGACTGGACACCGCCGCGCAGGCCGGCCGCCAGGCCGCCTCGCGGACCGCCGGCGTCATCGCGGACCGGGCCGGCGACCGGCTCCCGGAGTCGGTCTCGGACCGTCTGCGCTCCATGCGGAGCCGGGAGGTTCCGCTGGACGACGACTGGGGCAGCAGCCGCTGACCCACCCGGCGTTGCCGGCGCCGACACCCCCCGGATAGCGTGTGTTCGACATCCCGGCGAGCGGCCGGGATGTCGAACACCGGGATCCGGTGCCCCGGGCGCCGGTGGGGAGGCGGAACCGATGGGACGACGGGTGCCGGCGGTCAGCCGCGCGCTGGACATCCTCGAGCTGTTCCTGGAGGGCGACGGCACGCTCTCCGCCCCCGAGATCACCCGGCGCCTCCAACTGCCGCGGACCACCGTCCACGAACTGGTCACCACCCTCGCCGCCCGCGGCTACCTGACCCCGCTGCCCGAGCAGCCCGGTCGGTACCGCCCCGGCGTGCGGCTCTACCAGCTCGGCAGTCGCTACGCCGAACAGCTGGACCTCGCCGCCGAGGGCGACCGGGTCGCCCGGGAGGTGGCCGGGCGCTGCGGGGAGACGGTGCACGTCGCGATCCTGGAGGACACCGACGTCATCTACATCGCCAAGGTGGACAGCAGTCACGCCGTGCGCATGGTCTCGGCGGCCGGCCGCCGGCTGCCCGCCCACTGCACGGCGGTGGGCAAGATGTTGCTCGCCTCGCTGCCCCCCGCCGAACTGGAGGCCCGGCTGCCCGCCGACGCCCCCCTGTCGGCCATGACACCGAACTCGATCACCTCCGTCCCCGCGCTCCGCGCCGAGTTGGAACGCGTCCGCGAGCGCGGCACCGCGGTGGAGCACCGCGAGTCCAACCCCGACGTCTCCTGCGTCGCCGCCCCCGTGCGGGACCGCTCGGGACGGGTGGTCGCGGCCCTGAGCGTCTCGGTGCCGATGATCCGCTGGAGCGAGGAGCGGGAGGCCGAACTGGTCGGGCTCACCGCCCGGGGCGCCGCCGAGCTGTCGGCCCGACTGGGGTACCGCCCCCGGCGCTGAGGGGCCCGCACGATTGCCGACCCCGCCGGGCGGTGAGGGGACGGGAACGAAGACCCGGGGAACACCCCCACGGACGAAGGAGGCGGAGACGTGCGCGTCGAACCGGTGGTGCGGGAAAGGGCCGAACTCGGGGAGGGGCCCACCTGGGATCCCGACGGCGAGCGGCTGATCTGGGTGGACATCCTCGGCGGTCGGATCCACGGCTACCGCCCCGGCGACGGCCGGCGGTCGGTGCGGGTGGTGGAGCAGCACGTGGGCGCGGCGAAGCCGAGGGCCGGGGGAGGGCTGGTGCTCAACCTCCGCGACGGTGTCTTCGCCCTCGACGACGGGCCGGACGCCGGCCGACTGCGTCCCCTCCACCACGATCCGGTGCCCGGCAGGCGCGGCAACGACGCGGCCGTTGCCCCGGACGGCTCGCTGTGGGCGGGCACCATGCGCTACGACGAGGGGGAGGGCGGCGGCACCCTGGTCCGGGTGGCCCCGGACGGCTCCTCCCGCACGATCCTGTCCGACGTGACGGTCAGCAACGGGCTGGGATGGAGCCCGGAGGGCGACCGCATGTACTACATCGACACCCCCACCCGCCGGGTGGACGTCTTCGCCTTCACCCCCGAGGGGGAGGTGCGCGATCGCCGCCCGCTGGTGCACACCGGGGAGCGGGACGGCTTCCCCGACGGCATGACGGTGGACGCCGACGGCTGCCTGTGGGTCGCCTTCTGGGAGGGCGGCGCCGTGCGCCGCTACACCCCGGACGGACGGCTCGACCGCACCCTGCGGATGCCGGTCTCCCGACCCACCGCCTGTGCCTTCGGCGGTCCCGACCTGCGCGACCTCTACATCACCTGCGCCCGGGTCGGCCTCGGCCCGCACGAGGAGCCCCTGGCCGGTTCCCTGCTGGTGGTCCCGGACGCCGGACGGGGGCTGCCGCAGCCCGCCTTCGCCGGCTGAGCCCGGCCGTCGCCCGCCCCCGGGCCCCGTCGCCCGTCCGCGCGACGGGGCGCGGGGAGCGGGCCGGGCCCGGCACGGGGCTCAGGGTGCCCCGGGGGCCGGCGGCGGCACCATGCGCCGCAGCAGATCCCGCAGCACCGCCCGCTCGGGGCGGCTGAGCGAGGCCAGCGGGGCGGCGGCGAACCCCAGGGACGCCCGCAACCGCTCGTTGACGCGCAGCCCCTCCTCGGTGGCCGCGGCGATCTTCACCCGCCGATCCGAGGGGTCCGCCCGCCGTTCCACCAGCCCCCGGTTCTCCAAGCGGTCCACGATGCCGGTCACGTTGGACGGCTCGCAGCCCAATCGGTGGGCCAGTCGGCGCATCGGGGTGGGGGAGACCGCCAGGAGCGCCAGCAGCCGGGCCTGCGCCCCGGTGAGGCCGTGCCGACCGGCGGCCTCCTCGTACTCGTCGTGGAAACGGACGACGACCTGTCCGATCAACTCGATGACCTCCAGGGTCACCGAGTCGTGGGGAGCGGTACCTGGACTCACCCGTTCAGGCTACCCGGAGGCCGGTTGCGGCCGTCCCCGCCGCCGGACGCGTCCGGCGCCGGTACGCCTTCCCCGTCCGGGTCGTGACGGCCGTCGTGCCCCTCGCCGTTGTCGCGGGCCGGATCGGGGTGGGGGCCCAGGTCGTCGGGATCGGTGCCCGCCACCCGGGGCACCCCCGAGCGGTGGGCGGCCCGGCCGGCGGCGTAGCCGGCCAGCGGGGCCGTGAAGAGTTGCAGCACCACCGCCAGCAGCAGGGTGGCGACGGTCAGCGGCTGCGGGTTCCAGAACATCACCCCCAGCAGTACGCAGACCACCCCCAGCGCGGCGGCCTTGGAGACGGCGTTGATCCTCAGGTAGGCGTCCCTCAGCCGGATCAGGCCGACGGTGCCCACCGCGATGAGGAAGACCCCCAGGCCGACCAGGGCCCGGGCGATGATGTCGAAGGCGTCCCACGCACCGGGGCCGGTCATCGTGCCCCCCGTTCCACCCGACGGGCCAGGGCCACGGTGCTGAGGAAGCCCACCAGGGTGGCGACCAGGACCAGGTCCAGCATGGCGGGTGCCTCCGCCCGTACCGCCAACAGCGCCACGGCGGCGACGAAGACCACGAAGCCGAAGTCCACCGCGATCACCCGGTCGGCGTCGGTGGGCCCGAGCACGATGCGCACGATGGCCACGATCAGCGAGAGCGCGAGCACCAGCAGAGCGGCGTCCAGCACGGTCACGGCGTCCTCCCCTTCCCGGTCTCCCCGGTCTCCCCGGTCCCCCCGGCACGGCCCGCGCC
>NZ_VKHS01000515.1 GCF_014141525.1 Streptomyces calidiresistens | reverse complement strand
TGTATAAGAGACAGCGTCCCGACCGTCCGTCACGTGCCGAAGGAGCGCCAGCCGCGATGGCCCGCCGCAGTACGAAGACCCCGCCGCCCGACGATTTCGAGGAGCGGATCCTCGACATCGACGTCGTGGACGAGATGCAGGGCTCCTTCCTGGAATACGCCTACTCGGTGATCTACTCCCGCGCGCTCCCCGACGCCCGGGACGGCCTGAAGCCGGTGCACCGTCGCATCCTGTACCAGATGCACGAGATGGGGTTGCGTCCCGACCGCGCGCACGTCAAGTGCGCCCGTGTGGTCGGTGAGGTGATGGGCAAACTCCACCCGCACGGCGACTCCGCCATCTACGACGCCCTGGTGCGGATGGCGCAGCCGTTCTCCATGCGGCTGCCGCTGGTCGACGGCCACGGCAACTTCGGCTCGCTGGGCAACGACGACCCGCCCGCCGCCATGCGGTACACCGAATGCCGCTCGGCCGCGCCGGCCGAGTTGATGACCGGTTCGATCGACGAGGACACGGTCGACTTCGCGCCGAACTACGACGGCAGCGAGCGGGAGCCGGTCGCGCTCCCCGCCGCCTACCCGAACCTGCTGGTCAACGGCGCCTCCGGAATCGCCGTGGGCATGGCCACCAACATGCCCCCGCACAACCTGGGCGAGGTGATCGCCGCGGCCAAGCACCTGCTCAAGCACCCGGGCGCCGACCTCGCCACCCTGATGCGCTTCGTGCCCGGCCCCGATCTGCCCACCGGCGGGCGGATCACCGGTCTGGACGGCATCCGCGACGCCTACGAGAACGGGCGCGGCACCTTCCGCATCCGGGCCACCGTCGCCGTCGAGCAGGTGACGCCCCGCCGCAAGGGCCTGATCGTCACCGAACTGCCGTTCACGGTGGGCCCGGAGAAGGTCATCTCCAAGATCAAGGACCTGGTCAACTCCAAGCGGCTCCAGGGCATCGCGGACGTGAAGGACCTGACCGACCGCAACCACGGCCTGCGGCTGGTCATCGAGATCAAGAACGGCTTCAACCCCGAGGCCGTCCTCGCCCAGCTCTACAAGCTCACCCCGATGGAGGAGTCCTTCGGGATCAACAACGTCGCCCTGGTCGACGGCCAGCCCCTCACCCTCGGCCTGAAGGAACTGCTCCAGGTCTACCTGGACCACCGGCTGACGGTGGTCCGACGGCGCAGCGAGTACCGACGCGGTCGGCGCGAGGACCGCCTCCACCTGGTCGAGGGCCTGCTGGTCGCCCTCCTGGACATCGACGAGGTCATCCGGGTCATCCGCGCCAGCGACGACTCCGGGGCCGCGAAGGACGCGCTGATGGCGCGTTTCGACCTGAGCGAGACGCAGACCCGCTACATCCTGGACACCCCCCTGCGGCGGCTGACCCGCTTCGACCGGCTGGAACTGGAGGCCGAGCGCGACCGGCTCACCGGCGAGATCGCCGAGCTGACCCGGATCCTGGAGTCCGACGCCGAACTGCGCAAGGTCGTCTCCTCCGAGCTGACCGAGGTCTCCCGGAAGTTCGGCACCCCGCGCCGCACCGAACTGTCGCAGGAGGACGGCGCGCCCCTCGCGGCCGTGCCGCTGCAGGTGGCCGACGACCCGTGCCGGGTGCTGCTCTCCTCCACCGGCCTGCTCGCCCGCACCACCGGGCCGGAGCACCCCTTCGACCAGGGCGGCGCCGGGAAACGGGCCAAGCACGACGTCATCGTCTCCGCGGTGCCCGCGACCACCCGCGGCGAGATCGGCGTCGTCACCTCCGCGGGCCGGCTGCTGCGGCTCCAGGTGGTGGATCTGCCGGAGCTGCCCGCCGACGCGACCGGCCCCGGCCTCGCGGGCGCCGCGCCACTGGCCGAGTTCGTCTCCCTCGCCGAGGGCGAGCGGGTGCTCTGTCTGACCGGTCTCGACGAGTCCTCCCCGGGGCTGGCCCTGGGGACCGAGCAGGGCGTGGTCAAGCGGGTGGTCCCCGACTACCCGGCGGGCAAGGACGAGTTGGAGGTCATCTCCCTGCGCGAGGGGGACCGGGTGGTGGGCGCGGTCGAGCTGCGCACCGGCGAGGAGGACCTGGTCTTCATCACCGACGAGGCCCAACTGCTGCGCTACCCGGCCTCGCAGGTGCGCCCGCAGGGGCGGCCGGCGGCCGGTATGACGGGCATCAAGCTGCCGGAGGGCGGGCGGGTCCTCTCCTTCACCGCCGTGGACCCCGCCGTGGAGGCGGTGGTCTTCACCATGGCGGCGGGCACCGGGGCGGCGGGCTCCCGGGGCACGGCGAAGCTGACCCCGTTCGAGCAGTACCCGCGCAAGGGCCGGGCGACCGGCGGAGTGCGCTGTCAGCGCTTCCTCAAGGGCGAGGAGCGCCTCGCCTTCGCCTGGGCCGGACCCGCCCCCGCCCGGGCGGCCACGGCCTCGGGCGCGGCGGCGCCGCTGCCGGAACCCGACCCGCGCCGGGACGGCTCGGGTACCCCGCTGCCCAAGGCGATCGCGGTGATGGCCGGCCCGGTCGGCCGGGAGGGCTGATCCGACGAGGGCGCCGGTGTCCGCCCCGAGTGGGGCGGACACCGGCGCCTTCGCACGCCCGGGATCGGCCGGGAGCCGGCCGGTCAGTACGGCGGGTCCTCCACCGTCACCCCGGCGACCGGCTCACCGGTACCGGTGGGGAAGGCGGCGCCGTCCGGGTCGTACCCGGAGTACGGGTCCCCGGTGTCGTGCGGGTCGTACGGCGTATCGGGGTCGTACCGGTCGTCGGCCCCTCCCGGGGCGGGGGCGCCGGTGCCGTCCGGCTCCCCGGCCGCCCCGGCGTCGGGGTCCGCGTCCCGGCGGTCGACGAACCTCAGGACGCCGTAGAGCGCGTCGGGGGGCGTCTCCCCCGGCCCGTCCGCCACGCATTCCTCCAGTTCCGCGCGCAGCGCCCCGGTGTCGATCCCGGCCCCGATCAGCACGAGTTCGGTGCGGGGCGCCACTCCCCCGGGCCAGGGCCCGGGCCGGTAGCGCAGGAAGCGCCCCACGGCGTGCACGAGGAACCGCCGGTCCGGTTCGCCCGGCGGGAGCGCGAACCGGACCGTGCCCTTGATCCGGTACAGGCCCTCGGGGCGGCGTTCGGTGAAGGCCGCGAAGCGGCGCGGGTCGATGGGATCGTCGGCGGTGAACGCCAGGGAGGTGTAACCGTCGTGCAGGTGACCGTCGTGCTCCCCCTCCCCCGCGTCCGCCGCACACCCGCCGGCGTCCCCGGCCTCCTCGGCGAGCAGGTCGCCGAAGCTCAACTGCCGGGGCCCGACGACCTCCCGTCGCACCGGGTCGAAGAGCAGACCGGGGTCCACCCGCCCGTGGACGGCCGTGACCACCGGGGCGCCGCCGGCCAGGGAGCGGACCTCCCGCAGCAGGCTCCCCAGGCGGTCCGCCGACAGCCGATCGGCCTTGTTGAGGACCACCAGATCGGCGACCGCCAGATGCCGCTCGATACCCGGGTGCCGCTCGCGGGTGGCCGTGAACTCGGCGGCGTCCACCACCTCCACCAGCCCGCCGTAGAGCACCCGGGGCGAGGAGGCGGCGAGCACCATGCGGGCCAGGACCTCCGGCTCGGCCAGGCCGCTGGCCTCGATGACGATGAGGTCGATGCCGACCTCCGGCTCCGCCAACCGCCCCAGCATCTCGTCCAGGTCCTCGGTGTCCACCGCGCAGCACAGGCAGCCGTTGCCCAGCGAGACCATCGAGTCGACCTGTCCGGCGACCGCGAGGGCGTCCACCCCGATGCTGCCGAAGTCGTTGACCACCGCCCCGATGCGCAGGCCGCGCCGGTTGTGCAGCAGGTGGTTGAGCAGGGTCGTCTTGCCCGCTCCGAGGAAACCCGTCAGGACGAGCACCGGGATGCGCTCGCCTGGTGCCGCCGTCACTGCGCGTCCGCCCCTTCCGTAGGTCCGGCGATGCCGGGATCCCCGCCCCACCGATCGGCAGGGGGTGATGATCAGGATAGGGCGCCGCACCCCGACGGGCCGCGGAACGGGAGTGAGGTTAGGCTCGGCTGTGTCGATGACGGCTCCCGGCCGGCCTCCGATCGTGCCCCGACGTCCCACCCGACC
>NZ_VKHS01000514.1 GCF_014141525.1 Streptomyces calidiresistens | reverse complement strand
GGGCCGGGGACGTCCGGCTCAGGCGCCGGAGCGCACCGGGATGGAGGTCACGAAGGGCTGCTCGGGGGCGGGGTCGGTGAAGAAGTCGTTGCCCTTGTCGTCCACCACGATGAACGCCGGGAAGTCCTCCACCTCGATCCGCCAGACCGCCTCCATGCCCAGCTCCGGGTACTCCAGGACCTCCACCTTCTTGATGCAGTCCCGCGCCAGCCGGGCGGCGGGCCCGCCGATGGACCCCAGGTAGAAGCCGCCGTGCCGCTCGCAGGCCTCGGTGACCTGCCGGGAACGGTTGCCCTTGGCGAGCATCACCATCGAGCCGCCGGCGGCCTGGAACTGCTCCACGTAGGAGTCCATCCGGCCGGCGGTGGTCGGGCCGAAGGAACCGGAGGCGTACCCCTCGGGGGTCTTGGCGGGACCGGCGTAGTAGACGGCGTGGTCGCGCAGGTAGTCCGGCATCCCCTGCCCCGAGTCCAGGCGCTCCTTGATCTTGGCGTGCGCGATGTCCCGGGCCACCACCAGCGGGCCGGTGAGCGAGAGCCGGGTCTTCACCGGGTGCCGGCTCAGCTCGGCGCGGATCTCGTCCATCGGCCGGGTGAGGTCGATGCGCACCACATCGCCCGCCGCGTCCAGCTGCTCGTCGGTGGTGTCGGGCAGGAAGCGGGCCGGGTCGGTCTCCAGCTGCTCCAGGAAGACGCCCTCGGCGGTGATCCGGGCCCGGGCCTGGCGGTCGGCGGAGCAGGAGACGGCCAGCGCGACCGGGCAGGAGGCGCCGTGCCGGGGCAACCGGACCACCCGCACGTCGTGGCAGAAGTACTTGCCGCCGAACTGCGCGCCGATCCCCAGCTCGCGGGTGAGCCGGAAGACCCGCTCCTCCATGTCGAGGTCGCGGAAGCCGTGGCCGGAGGGGGAGCCCTCGGTGGGCAGGGCGTCCAGGTAGTGCGCGGAGGCGTACTTGGCGGTCTTCAGCGCGTACTCGGCGGAGGTGCCGCCGACCACGATCGCCAGGTGGTACGGCGGGCAGGCGGCGGTGCCCAGGGACCGGATCTTCTCCTCCAGGAAGCGCATCATGGAGCGCTCGTTGAGGACCGCCTTGGTCTCCTGGTACAGGAAGGACTTGTTGGCCGAACCGCCGCCCTTGGCCATGAAGAGGAAGTCGTAGGAGGCGCCGTCGGCCGCGTACAGCTCGATCTGGGCGGGGAGGTTGGTGCCGGTGTTGCGCTCCTCCCACATGGTGAGCGGGGCGAGCTGGGAGTAGCGCAGGTTCAGCTTCGTGTAGGCGTCGTACACGCCCCGGGACAGGGCCTCGGCGTCCCGCCCCTCGGTGAGGACGTTCTGGCCGCGTTTGCCCATCACGATGGCGGTGCCGGTGTCCTGGCACATCGGCAGCACGCCGGCGGCGGAGATGTTGGCGTTCTTCAGCAGGTCCAGGGCGACGAAGCGGTCGTTGGGCGAGGCCTCGGGGTCGTCCAGGATGCGCCGCAGCTGGGCGAGGTGGTCGGGGCGCAGGTAGTGGGCGATGTCGTGCATGGCCTCGGCGGCCAGCAGGCGCAGCGCCCCGGGCGCGACCGACGCGATCCCACCCCCGTGGGGTCCGCGTCGATCGTGCCCGGGTGGCGCGGGGTGGGCCGGGATGGGATAAGGGACCCGGCCTCCCCGCCGTCATTCGGTGCGCAGCCCCTGCGGGCGCATCATCCGGTACAGCGACGGCATCCCGATCAGGGTGGCGCCGAGGATGACCCCGGCTCCGGCGGCCGTCATCACCAGCAGCGACGGGATGTCGAACACCGCCGACCCGCCCACCATGGTCAACAGGATCGCCCCCAGGCCCACGCCACCGACCATCGCGATGAGGAGGCCGAGCCCGACCGGCAGCGCGGTCTGCCACAGCACGGAGGCGGCCAGGGTCGATCGGGGGGTGCCGAAGGCGACCAGGACCGACAGCAGTCGGCGACGTTCGCGCATCTGCTCCAGGGTGGAGATCGCCATCGAGCCGCCGATCAGGATCATGACGATCACGGCACCGGCGTACAGCGCCCGGCGGATGTTGTCGAACTCGTCGTTGTAGAGGGTCGGGGAGGACTCGAAGACGTGGAACCGGGATCCCACGTCGAGGACGGCGTTGCGCACGTGCTCGGCGATGTCCGGCACGCCCGGCTCGGTGTACAGCTGCGCCTCGAACGTGACGTGGGAGATGCGTCCGGGGTCCAGCGCCGCCGGGGTGGTGAACACGCCGGTCGTCAGGTAGCCGATGCCGTTCTCCCCGTCCATGGACACGACGGGGGCGTCCGCCGGGATCGTCCACAACTCCACCTCGGTGTCCAGGAGGTCACCGGAGAGGGCGTCGTACTCCACGGAGAGGTTCAGCGAGTCGCCGGGGGCGACGCTCAGGTGCCCGTCCTCCCGGTTCGCGAGGTAGACGGCGCCGTCGACACAGTCCTGCGTGCCCAGGAGTTGGACGAGGACCTCGCACTCCGCGACGGTGACGCCGGTCCAGATCTCCGGGTCGTCCGCCCGGGGCAGTTGCTGCGAGGCATACCCCAGGACCCCCGTCACCCCGGGGACCTCCTCCAACCTTTCCGTCCCCTCGAGGGGGTTCGCGGCGTCCCGGGGGGCGCCGCCGGAGACCACCAGCGACGGGGATCCCTCACTCGCCCCGGTCTCCAGGGCGAACTGCCCGGCGATGCCGGTCAGGAACGTCTGCAGGGCGATCGCCCCGGCGACGGCGATGGTGACGCCGCTGACCGCGCGGCTGGCGGAGCCGGAGTCCAGTTGCAGCCGGCGCATGGCGAGTTGGAAGGGCACGGGACCCCCGCGCACCCGTCCGGTCAGCGCCTCGACCAGCCAGGGCAGGACGGCGGTGGCGCCGACCAGCAGGAGCACGATGCCCACGGCGATCTGCCAGACCTGCGCGGTCCCGATCTGCGGTTCCTCGCTCCCCGACAACGCCAGGGGCAGCAGCAGTGCCAGACCGGCGATCGGTGGCAGCAGCCGCCACCAGAGCCGACGGCGCCGGGGGGTGGAGGTGCGCACGACGCCCAGGGGTTCGACGGCGATCCGGCGCATGGCCTGGAGGGTGACCACCACGGCCGCCACCGGCACACCGATCACGACGACCAGGGCGATGGACGGTGCGGGGACCGCGTCCCCGGGGAAGGCGCTGAAGCCGAAGACCCGGAGTTCGGCGAGCAGGTTGCGTCCCAGGAGGAAGACCACCGCTCCCACCAGGAGTCCGACCAGGGCACCGGCCAGTGCCTCGCCGGCCGCGATGCGGTGGGTGGCGCGGATGTCGGTGCCGAGCAGGCGGAGTGCGGCCAGGCGTCGGTCCCGCCGCTCACCGCCCAACCGGACGGCGGTGGCGATGAACGCGCCCACCGGCAGCAGCAGCACCACGCAGCCGACGACCAGCAGGAGGAGCAGCACGGGGTGGAGCGGCTGGCTCTCCGATGCGACCCCGAAGGCGTCGACCCGGTACACCGTGTCGTCCTCGTCGTCGATCCGCTCGGCGATCCCGGGGTCACCGGCGTACCAGAGCAGTTCGTTGGGTTCGGAGAGTCCCTCGTCCGCGATGACCCCGCTCGGCTCGTAGGGGATGCGGGGGGTCAGCAGGGGGGCGTCCGGGGAGTCGAGCAGGTCGCGCAGGGCCGGTGAGACGACCATGGTGCCGGGCGCCGGCACCTCGGTGATGCCCGGTGGCAGGGCGGGGTCCCCGCCCTCGGCGTGCAGGACCGTGCCGGTCACCCACTCGCCGCGGAACTGCGTGCTCCGCGGGACGAGGAGCACGGTCCGCTCGCCGGGGGCGATCTCCCCCTCCGAGGCCGAGGTGTACTCGTGGGCCCGGGAGTGGTTGCGGTCCTCGCGACCGGAGATCAGGTTGGGCACCGCGGCGGCCAACAGCAGCACCGCGACGCCGAAGCCGACCCCGAGCGCGGTCAGGGAGGTGCGCAGCATGCCCTCCCGGCCACCGACCAGGGCGAAGCGCATGCCCATCCACAGGTCGCGGGCCCAGCGGCCCGCGGTGCCGGGCGGCTCGGGGAACCGCGGCGCGTCGGGGAGGGGGCCGCGGACGACCGGGGCGGCGCCCCGGTCG
>NZ_VKHS01000513.1 GCF_014141525.1 Streptomyces calidiresistens | reverse complement strand
CCCCGGCACCCCGATTCCCCTCCGCCGGCCCGCTCCGGTTCCGCTTCCCCTCCCGGGACCGCGGCGGACGGGCGCCCGTCCGCCGCGCTCAGGCGGTGCGGCGCACCGCCGCCCGCAGGGCGAGGACGGCGACCGGCAGCAGCAGGGCGGCGGCCACGGCGTTGAGCGTTCCGTACCCGGCGGAGGAGACGATCGGTCCGGCCACGGCCCCGCCGAGGGCGGCGCACCCGTTCATCGTCAGGTCGGACAGTCCCTGCGCGGCCGGTCGCGTGTGGATCGGCACGGCGTCGGTCACCAGGGCCGAGCCCGCGACCAGCCCGGCGGACCACCCCAACCCCAGCAGGAAGAGGGCGACCGCCGACTGGGTGTGCCGTCCGTCGGCGGTGCCCGCCAGGGCCGCCGCGACCGCGACCGTCCCCAGCGAGCCCATGAGCAGGGGAAGACCACCCCATCGGTCGGCCAGTCGGCCCATCACCGGGGAGAAGGCGTACATCCCGGCGATGTGACCGCTGATGACCAGGCCGATCAGTTCGATCCCGGCGCCGTGGTGGGCGAGGTCGACGGGGGTCATCACCATGATCGTGATCATCGCGGTGTGCACGACGGCGACCCCGGCCAGGGCCGTGCGGGCGGTGGGGGAGGAGATGACGGCGTCCCAGCCGCGGCGCAGGGCCCGCTCCCCGGTGACCGGAGTCGACTTCCCCGTCCGGGGCGGGACCCCGGGCTCCGTTCCGGCGCCCGCCGTTTCCCCCGCGTCGAGGGAACGGGCGGTGAGCAGCGGGTCGGGACGCAGCAGCAGGTGGGTCGTGGCGGCGGCCAGCAGGAAGATGCCGCTCGCCCACACGAACGGGCCCGCGGTCTCCGGTATCCGGCCGTCGATGGCGCCGATCGAGCGGCCTGCGGGGCCCGCCAGGTTGGGCCCCAGGACGGCTCCCAGCGTCCCCGCCCACATCACGGTCGCGATGGCCCGCCCCCGTCGGGCCGCCGGGGCCAGGTCGGCGGCGGCGAAGCGGGCCTGGAGATTGGCGGAGGAACCGGCGCCGAAGAGCAACATTCCCGCCAGCAGGGGGACGAACCAACCCCGGGTCGCGGAGACCACCACGATCAGTCCCCCGACCGCGCCGATCAGATAACCGCAGGTGAGGCCGGGGCGACGGCCGTGCCGTGCCATGAGGGCGGCGAGGGGCAGCGAGAGCACGGCGGTGCCGGTGACCGAGGCGGTGACGGCCAGGCCGGCGGCCCCCGCGGATCCGCTGACCTCGGCCGCCAGGAGAGCGGCGAGCGCCACCCCGATGGCCACCCCGAAGCCACCGAGGATCTGCCCGACGACCAGGACGGCGGTGGTGCGGCGGCGCAGGGGGGCCATCGGATCCCGGGCCGGGGGCGGTGCCGGTGGGGCGGGCGCCGGCGGGGGCATCGGTGTCCCCGGCGATCCGGCGGTCGCCGGGCGGCCGGACGCGGTGCCGAGGGACTCCCCGGCGGCGGGATCGGACGAACGTGCGGCGGAATCTGTCACGCCGGGAGTCTGCCGGCCCGGGGCGTCCTCCCGGGTCCTTGGTCCCGGGGGAAAGGCGAAAAGGTCCCTTCCGGAAAAGCCGTCGAACCGGAATCCGGTGACCTGCGCCACACCTTTTCCCATGACCCCTATATCGGATAGTAGGAAATGGTGATTCCGGGGCGGGACCTTGGTCCGTCCGATTCGGGATGTTGGTCCGCGGGACCCGGGACCGCCGTACCCGGGGAGATCGACGGACCCCTTCCGAGCAGTGGCTTCGCCTCGCGTGCCGGGGCCGTCGAGGGGGTCCCCGCCGTCCGGGGCATCGATCGAGCCAATCGGACTTCAGGGACGATTTACCCCTCTTGTGCTCACTATCGGGCGTAGCAGTTCAATGGGGTCGATCATTCTTGAAATGCGGCGAGTCGGTGGTTACTACTTGATTTCGTCCTCGCCGGGATCCCCGGCGGGCTCGAAACGGACTTCCCGCCTCCACCGGAGGCGCCCCGCAACCCGAGAGGTAACCACCCGCATGCCCAGCACCACCGCGATCCGCGCCCCGCGTCTCCGCACCCGCGCCGCCCTGCTGGCCGCCGGAGTCGGATTCTCCGCCGTCCTCGCCAGTGGCGGCGGCGTCGCGGTCGCGGCCGGCCCCACCGGCGGTGACCTGTTCGCCGCCGGTACCCCCGACACCCTCGCCCGCTACACCCTCGGCCTGGCCGAGGTCCACCAGAAGGCGGCGGAGGCCGAGGCCAGGGCCGCCGCGGAGGCGAAGAAGGCGGCCGAGGCGAAGGCGGCGGCCGAGGCGAAGAAGGCCGCGGAGGCCGCGGAGGCGAAGAAGGCCGCTCAGGCCGAGGCGAAGAAGGCCGCGGAGGCCCGGACCGCGTCCTGGGTCGCCCCCATCTCCGGCGGGTACACCATCTCCGCGGTCTACGGGAACAGCGGCGATCGCTGGGCCGCCGGTCACAGCGGTCAGGACTTCGCCGTGCCGACCGGCACCCCCGTCCGCTCCGTGCACGGCGGCACCGTGGTGAAGGCCGGTGGCAACGGCGCCGGGGACGGTCCCGCCTACGGCAACGCCGTCGTGGTCAAGCACGACGACGGCAGCTACGCGCAGTACGCCCACCTGTCGCAGGTCCAGGTCTCGCCCGGCCAGCGGGTGGAGACCGGCGCGCAGATCGCCCTGTCCGGCAACACCGGCAACAGCAGCGGGCCGCACCTGCACTTCGAGATCCGCACCACCCCGAACTACGGCTCCGCGGTCGACCCCGCCTCCTACCTGCGGGGCAAGGGCGTCAACCTCTGACGCGGGGAGTCGGCGGCCACCCGGGGGAGCCCCCTCCGGACGGCTCCCGCCGACGACACGCGCTCTCTCCGCGCGCCCCCGTCCCCCGCACGCCCCGGTAACGCGCTGCCGCGCCCCCGGCCACCACGGCCGGGGGCGCGGCAGTGCCCCGGGACGGGGGCCGGGTCACCGAGCGGCGGGGGAGCGTCCCGCCCGGGGAAGCCGGGCCCGGGACAGGGGATCGACCCCCGGGGCCCCGTTCCCCTCCGGGGACCCGGCCGGCGCGGGAACACCCCGGTCGGCCCCGCGCAACGCGTCCCGGATCTCCCCCGGACGGTTGGTGATGATGCCGTCCACCCCCATCCCGGCCAGGCGCACCGCCGTGGGGCCGTCGTCCACCGTCCAGGTGAAGACCTCCATCCGGCGCCCGTGCGGTCCCCGCAGTTCCCGGACGGCGGCGACCCGGTCGGCGGTCAGGTCGGTGTACCGGGAGTTGATCTGATGGGTGAAGGCGGCGTGGTCGGCGAGCTCCCCGGGTTCCGGGGATCCGAGGAAACCGGTCTTCACCTGGGGGGCCATTCGGTGCACGGCGCGCACCGACTCCGCGTCGAAGCTCTGCAGGATCAGGGAGTCGTACAGGCGCATCGGGCCGAGCCACCCCTCCCGTGCCAGCTCCCGCAGGATCTCCCGCTCGATCCCCGGGTAACGGGAGGGAGCCTTGATCTCCAACAGCAGCCGCTGTCCGTGGTGGTCCAGCCGGCGCAGCAGCTCCCGCAGGGTCGGGACCCGCTCCCCGGCGAACTCCGGTGAGAACCAGGAACCGGCGTCCAACCGCCGCACCTCGGCCAGGTCCATGTCCCCGACGTACCACGGCGCCCGGTCGGGGAAGCGCTCGGCGACATCGGTGGTCCGCCGGAGGGTGGTGTCGTGGAGGAGGACCAGCTCCCCGTCCCGGGTGCGTTGCACGTCCACCTCCACCCAGGAGATTCCCTGTTCGGCGGCCGCGTCCACGGCCGCCAGGGTGTTCTCCGGCGCATGTCCCGAGGCGCCCCGATGGGCGACCACCACCGGGGTGCCGACGGCCGCGGGCGGCAGGGGGAGGGCGGAGGCGGTCGCCGCCCCGGAACCCGGACCGACCCACGGGCCGATGGGGACCAGGAGGGTGAGTCCCAGGGTGATCAGGCCCGTGCGGAGCCGGCGGCGGGGACGCCGGCGCGCGCCGGTCGGGGAAGCGTTCCGGTCGTGTGGGACGGGTCCGACGGGGCCGACGGGGCGGTGCGACGTCACGAGACCTCCTCGTGTGGGGGGATCGGGTG
>NZ_VKHS01000512.1 GCF_014141525.1 Streptomyces calidiresistens | reverse complement strand
CGCCGGGAGCGGCGGGGAGTCCCGTCCCGCTCCCCGCGGGGACGGGCGGGACGCCACCCGGCCCACCGGCCTCTCCGATCGGGATCGCTCCATCCTCGCCGTCGCCGCCCGCACCTTCCCCGGCCCCGGCGTTCGCGATCGCGTCATCCGGGAACGACTCGGCATGTCGCCCACCCGCTACCACCAACTGCTCAACGCCCTCCTCGACGACCCCGCCGCGCTCGCCCACGACCCGGTCACCGTCAACCGGCTCCGCCGCCTGCGCGACCTGCGCCGCTCCGACCGCTGACCCCGTCGCCCCCCGGCCGGCCGTCCCCGCTCCCGGGGACGACACCTTCCGGCCGACCCGGCCCCGTCACCCCCGCCGACCATCCGGCCGCCGGTAGGCTCGCCGCCATGGGCAGCCACCCCGCACTCCCCGTCCCGACCACGGAAGCGGGCCGCGACGGCCTGACGGCGTTCCTCGCCGCCCCCGAACGCGCCCTCGTCGCCCTCGACTTCGACGGCACCCTCGCGCCGATCGTGCCGAACCCCGAGGACTCCAGACCGCACCCCGACGTCCCGCCGGCCCTCGCGCGCCTCGCCCCCCTCATCGGTGGGCTCGCCGTCATCACCGGCCGGGCCGCCGCCGACGCGGCGCGGCTGGGCGGTTTCGAGGACCTGCGCGGCGCCCCCGGCTTCGACCGCTTCACCGTCCTGGGCGCGTACGGCGCCGAACGCTGGAACGCCCTCGACGGCTCACTCACCACCCCGCCCCCGCACCCCGGCGTCATGGCCGCCCGCGCCGACCTGCCCGGCGTCGTCCGCGACGCCCTTCCCTCGGACCGCGCCCACATCGAGGACAAGGGCGGCGCCCTCGCCGTCCACACCCGTCGTGCCGACGACCCCGAGGCCGCGCTGGAGGCCCTGCGCGAACCCCTCACCCTGCTCGCCGCGCGCCACGCCCTCACCGTCGAACCGGGCCGCCGCGTTCTGGAACTGCGCCCGCCCGGCACCGACAAGGGCGCCGCGCTCGCCGAACTCGTCCGCGCCGCGCGCCCCTCCGCCGTCCTGTACGCCGGTGACGACCTCGGCGACCTCGCCGCCTTCGACGCCCTCGTCAAGCTCCGGGACAACGGCCTGCCCGGCGTGCGGGTGTGCAGCGGCAGCACCGAGGTGACGGCCCTGGCGGAGGCGTGCGACCTGCTCGTGGACGGCCCCGCCGGGGTCGCCGCACTGCTCTCCGGCCTCGCGGACGCCGTCGAGGGCGCCGCCGGGGGAACACCCCGGGGGACCGGGGCCGGATAGCGGCGGGGCCCGGCCCCCACCGCCCCGGCGCCGGGAATCCGGGTCGGTGGCCGGTGGGCCGGGCCGGACGCGCGACCGGTGCCGGGCTCGGAAGCCGACCCCGGCGGGGGCCGCCCCCCTTGACCCGGAGTGCACTCCAGGTGTCACTCTCGGGGCATGAGCGACACCTACTCCCCGGCCGAGGCCGCCGAGCGGAGCGGCTTCAGCCTGGACACCCTGCGCTACTACGAACGCATCGGGCTCCTTCCGCCCATCACCCGCACCTCCACCGGCCACCGCCGGTTCTCCGAGCGGGACCTGGAGTGGCTGGGCATGCTCCGGTGCCTGCGGGACACCGGCATGCCCATCGCCCAGCTCCGGCGGTACGCCGAGCAGGCACGCGCCGGCGAGGGCACCATCCCCGACCGCCTCGCCCTGTTGGTGGAACACGCCGCCCGGGTCGAGGGCCACATCACGCGCCTGCGCGAGCAGCAGGAACGGCTGCGCCGCAAGATCGACTGGTACTCCGCCATGGCACCCTCCGCGCCCACCCCCTCCGCGGGGCGGGAGGAGCCCACCGCGGTCGGCCACGGGGCACGACCGGTACCCGCCTCCTCCGGAGCGGCCGCCTGAGGCACTCGCCGGACGCCCCGGCCGACTCGGGGCACGGGCCGGGAGGCACGTCGGCGCGCCGGGCGGGGACGCGCACCCCGTCGCGCCCCCGCCCGGCGCGCCGGGACGGGCGGACGAGCCGAACAGCGGGTTGGAGGCGGAGCCGCCCCCGGGGTCAGAATCCGGTGGCGATCCCCAACATCAGCAGCATCATCCACCCCACCAGGGTCAGGTAGCCGAACACCAGACCCGTGAGGGCCATGCCGTCGCCCTTCTCCCGGGTCCGCTGGATGTCCGAGCGCGCCTTGTGACCGAGGATGATGGCCGGGATCGCGGTGACCCCCCACGTGAACGGACACAGCACCCCGCACACCAGCGCGCCCACCGCGTTGCCGTTGGTCTGCTGCGGCGGCGGGACGGGCGACCAGGGCCGGGCCGGTGCGTACGGCATCGGAGCCGGCACCGGGGCCTGGAACGCCGGAGCGGGAGCCGGCAGCGGCGACGGCCCCTGCGGCAGGTCGGCGAGCAGGTGGTGCAACTCGCCATAGGTGGTGGCGGAGTGCACGTGCGCCATCCGCTGATCGAACTCGTGTTTGCTCAACCGGCCCTCGGCGTACCCGGCCTTCAGCACGTCCTCCGCCCGCGCCCGGTCCGAATCCGAGGCGCGCATCATCGGTTGCTGACCACCGGGACCGGGCACCGGACCCGGCTGCCGCTGGGGCACGTTCCCGTACGGACCGGAGTTCGGCCACTGTTGCATCGACATCCCCGTACCTCCCCGCACGCCGTACGTGCTCTGCCCCCATCATCCCGGACGCCCCGGGAAAGGGGGAGGTTCCCCCGGACCCGATGGTGGGGGACAGTGGCACCGATGTGGTGACCGAGCGTGTTCAGGGCCGTGCGCCGTGGATTCCGGACCCGGTGAAACCCCTGTTGGCGTGTCCGCGTCCCGTCATACAGTGACGTGCGGGGGGCATCGATCCCCCGCGTGTGCGCCCCGACGCCCCGGGCCCGGCTCATGGGTGTCGGGGCTCGACCTGTCGCACCGTCCCGGGGAGTTCTTGTCATGAAGCGTCGTCTTGCCGGTTCCGCCGTCGCGGGGTTGGTGGCCGCGAGCCTGTTGGTGACCGCCTGTTCCTCCGACGCCGACGGGGGCGACGACGGGGCCGCCGCGCCGATCGAGGGCGCCGACGGCGCCGGGGAGGCGAGCGGGGAACCGGAGCCGGAGGAGCCGACCGGGGACCCCACCCCGGAGGACGACGGCATCGACCGCCCCGAGATCCGCGTCGCGGACGACCTGGAGATGGTCTTCGAGGAGCCCGAGACCGACGACCCGGTGGAAAAAGGGGCTCTACTGGACAACGAGTGGCAGATTCGTGCTTTGTATGAAGTGATCACCACTCATGATTCCGAGAATTCTTCTCTGAGTTTCTATACGGATGGTGATGCACTGCTTCAGGATCTCGATCTCATTCAGCGGGCAATTGATCAGGGCATCTCGTCAGCAGGTAGGATGCGCTATTTCAATCGAGTGGCGGAAGTGACGGATGGAGACGCCGCTCTGATTTCCTACTGTCGTGATTTCACCGAGGTTTACACCAAGAAATTGGCTACGGGGGAGGTTGTTCAAGAGGCGGACCCCGATGCGCTTCCGACCCACTACACCTCTCGCCTCGAATTGGGCGACAATGGGGTATGGAAAACGGTGGACATGAGCTTCGATTTGGAGTCGCCTGAATGTCGATGAAGAAAAGGCTTTTCGTTCTGTTTTTCCTCGCCCTGCCTTTTTCTCTGTATCCTTCCGTGGCGTTTGCGGACCTTGAGGTTGGAAACCGTCAACCGGGAACATCCGATGGCGATGGTGGGATCGGGGCGGGGGTGTCGACTCGTCCGAAGATCACATTCTCGCCGCCGGCGTCGGGGACGGAGGGGGCGTTGACGTCCTCGGTGTGGTCGCCGCCGGCGTGTTACTACGCGCCGGTGCACACCCCGGCGGAGGCGGAGGCGTACTGGACGGCCGTGCACAACCGGATCATCCAGGCCCCCTTCCCGCAGGAGGACAAGGACTCCGCGCGCGACGGCCACGAGGCGCGGTTCGGGGAGGACGGGGAGTTCCCCGACTTCCACCGCGACCGGGAGGGCGAGGGCATGTTCTGGATGCGGGTGATGAACGAGGACTACCCGGCCGCCGACCGTTTCGCGTGCGAGTGGCGGTTGTTCT
>NZ_VKHS01000511.1 GCF_014141525.1 Streptomyces calidiresistens | reverse complement strand
GTCGCGACGGAGGTCGCGACCGCCCCCTCGTCCCGTCGCCGGGCGCACGGCCCGCCACGGGACGGCGGGGCCGGGACGTCAGGCGCCGGGGACCGGCGGGTCGGCGGGCGGATCCTCCGCGTGCAGGCCCATCGGCCCGTACACCACGGCGCCGTCCTCCAGCAGGACCACCCGGTCGACACCCTCCGCCGCGAGGTCCTGCCAGCTCTCCCCCAGCCAACTCTCGGCATCGCCCTGGGTGCCGAAGCCGCCCGGCGGATCGGCGACCGGGTGTTCGCTCCCGTCCGCCTTCTCGAACCGCCACTGCCAGGCCATGCGCGCCTCCCGGGGTCGTCGTCGGTGTGGTTCCGGGACTCCCGGAGGGACCCGGAGGACTCGGAACACTGCCGGGAAGCGTAGCCCTCCGCGCGCGAACGGGTGGGAAGGCGGGAGGATCGGGGGGTGGACATCACCCTGCTCGGCACCGGCGCTCCCTCCGGGCTGCCGCGGCCCGACTGTTCCTGCGCGGCCTGTGCCCGCGCCCTCGGCCCCGAGGCCCGGGCCGCCACCTCGGTACTGGTGGACGGCGTGCTGTTGCTGGACCTGACCCCGGGAGCGGCCCTGGCGGCCGCCCGGGCGGGACGCACCCTGCACGGGGTGCGGCAGGTGGTCCTCGCCCACCCGCACGACGGTCCGATCCCCGAGCTCTCCGGCGACCTGCCCCCGGCCGTGCGGCTGCCCGCCGGGGAGGAGGTGGTCCTGCTGACCGGCCACCGGGTCCGGGCCGTGGCCCCGGACTCCCCCGGCACCGGTTACGCGGTGACCGGCCCGGACGGACACCGACTGCTGTACCTGCCGCCCGGGGCCGGGCCCGCCGGCGACCGGACCGATCGCACACCGGTGGACCTGTGCCTGGTGGACGTGGTCAAACGGCCGGACGCGGTGGCCCGGCTGCGCGCCGGTGGGGCGATCGGGCCGGCCACGGACCTGGTGGCCGTCCACCTCGACCACGACGTGCCGCCGGGCCCCGAACTGCACCGTCGGCTGGCCGCCGCCGGGGCCAGGGCGGCGCCGGACGGGGCGGTGTTCGCCACCGACGGGCCGGTGCCCACCCCGCTGGTGCCGCGCCGCACCCTGGTGCTGGGCGGCGCCCGGTCGGGCAAGTCCCTGGAGGCCGAGCGCCGGTTGGAGACCTTCCCCGACGTGGTCTACGCGGCGACCGGCGGCGAGCGGGCGGACGACGCGGAGTGGCGGGACCGGGTGCGGACCCACCGTGAGCGGCGCCCGGCCGGTTGGTCCACCGAGGAGACCGTGGATCCGGTGCCGCTGCTGCGCGCGGAGGGCCCCCCGGTGCTCCTGGACTGCCTGTCGCTGTGGTTGACCGCCGCGATGGACGCCGCGGGGGCCTGGGAGGAGGACCGGTGGCGCGACGGCGCCGCGGCGGAGGTGCGGCGGCGGATCGGGGAGTTGGCCGGGGCGATCCGGACCACCCGCCGCACCGTGGTGGTGGTGAGCAACGAGGTGGGCTCGGGGGTGGTGCCCGCCTCTCCGGCCGGGCGGCGCTTCCGCGACGAACTGGGACGGTTGAACGCGGCGGTGGCGGCCGAGTGCGAACAGGTGCTCCTGGTGGTGGCCGGCACGGCGCTCCCGCTGCGCGGTTGAGTCCCGCCCCCGCCCGGGGACCGTCCGCCGGGCGGGGGCGGGGGACCGTCACGGGTACGCTCGGGCGCATGAGCGACGGCAGTCTCGACCTCGACGTCTTCGGCGGTCTGATCAAGCGTCCGGACGCGGCCGTGCGGCGTGCCGCCGAATCCCTGCGGGCGGCCCGGACACCGGCTTCCGGGGCCCTGGGACGACTGGACGACCTGGGCGTGTGGCTGGCCGGGGTGCAGGGCCGCTCCCCGGCCGCGGTGATCGAACGCCCGCGGCTGGTGGTCTTCGCCGGTGACCACGGGGTGGCCCGGGCCGGGGTCTCGGCGCGACCGGTGGGCGGGGCCCACCTGTTGGTCCGGGCGCTGTTGGACGGGGAGAGCCCGGGGGCGATCCTCGCCCGGCGCTCGGGGGTGTCCGTGCGGGTGGTGGACATGGCCCTGGACTGCGATCCGCTGGGCCTGCCCCCCGAGGTGACGCGACATCGGGTGCGCCGCGGATCCGGTCGCCTGGACACGGAGGACGCGCTCACCCGGGAGGAGGCCGAGCGGGCGTTCCGCACCGGCGTGACGATCGCCGACGAGGAGGCCGACTCGGGCACCGACCTGGTGGTGCTCGGCGACCTGTCGGTCGGCGGCACCACCGCCGCCGCGGTGCTGACGGGGGCGCTGTGCGGCACCGACGCCTCGGTGGTCACCGGACGCGGCGGTCTGCGGATCGACGACACGACCTGGATGCGCAAGTGCGCCGCGATCCGCGACGGCCTGCGGCGTGCCCGTCCCGTGCTCGGCGACCAGGTGCGGCTGCTGGCCGCGGTGGGGGGCGCCGACCTGGCCGCGATGACCGGTTTCCTGTTGCAGGCCGCGGTCCGGCGCACCCCGGTCCTGTTGGACGGGGTGGTCACCACCGCCTGTGCGCTGCTGGCGCAGCGGATCGCCTTCCGGGCCCCGGACTGGTGGCTGGCCGGTCACGCGGGGGGCGAACCCGGCCAGGCCAAGGCGCTGGACCGGATGAACCTGGAGCCGGTGACCGACCTCGGGGTGACCACCGGGGAGGGGGTGGGAGCGCTGCTGGCGCTGCCGGTGGTGCTCTCCGCCGCGGCCCTGGCCGCCGAGGCGCCGCCGCCCCCGGGTGCCGGGGGGTCCGCCCCGGCGGAGGAAGCCGGGGAGGCCGGGGAAACCGGGGGTGTCCCGGGGGCCGACGGGCACGACCCCGCCGGTGACGCGCCGGGGGCGACGGGGGACCCGTCGGTTGCCGGCGCCGACGTCGGGTCGGGGGCAGCCGCCCCGCGGCCGACCTCCGATCCGGCGTGAGCCCCTCCCACCGGTTCAGGTGCCGCGCCCCGATGCCCCGCCCGCCGGTCCGCCGGGGGCGCCGGCACCCCCGCGGGCCGACGCCTCCGGGTCCGGCGCGCCGCCGAGCAGGTCGGAGATCCGCCGCCCCACCGGGTCCCAGCGGCGGTCGTGCCGTTCCGCCCGCCGGCGGGCCCGCGTCATCGCGCGGGCCCGCCGACCCCGGTAGTACCGGCGGGCCCAGGGCGAGGTCGGCCGGGCCAGGCGGACCGCGCCCACCAGGGCGACGAACGGGACGAGCACGCCCACCACGGCCATCCACGGCTTGCCCTTGACCAGAGCGACCAGCGCGCACACGAAGTGGAACAGGACCGTGCCGGTGACCGCCCAGCCGTTGCGCAGCTGTTCCTCGGTCAGGTTCTCGACCCCCAGCGGCAGGTAGCCGGCCAGGATCAGCCCGACCGCGGCGGCCGTCAGCGCGACGACCTCCACGCTGCGCCGGCCCTCGTCGCTCCAGTAGACGTCGGCCAGGTGCAGGATCAGGGCGAACTCGTCGAGCACCAGGCCCGCCCCGACGCCGAAGACCACCGCGCACACGATGGCGGGCCACCCGTCGTCCCCGGCGGCCACGGCGCCGAAGCCGCCGATCGTCATGAGCACCACCCCGGGCACCGCGTGGTGGATGTGCAGCCCCCCGCCGGAGACGTTGCGGAAGGGTCCCCTGCCGGCGCGGATCATCCGGGTGACCAGACGCGCCCCCGCGAAGGCCAGCAGGAAGGCCGCGAACGCCCACAGCAGGGCGGGCCGGTCCGTGGCGGCCACGGCCAGCTGCGCGCCCCCCGGCCCGTCCGGGGGGTCCGGCGGGAACCCCGGTGGGAAGCCCTGCGGGAAGGAGAGCCCGGGTGACGGGCGGGCCGGGGGCGGGAACCACTCCATGGCCGCCAAGGGTGCGGCGGCTACGCTGCCCGGCCATGGACGCCACGCCGCAGTCGCCCCCCGATCACCCGCCCGCCGGGGAGGGTGAAACCGCCCCCGGGGACGGTGGACGACCGCACCCGGCGGGCGGCCCCCGGTTCGCCCTGGGCACGCTGACGATCCTGCGGGTGCGGGTGCGGCGCTGGGACCGCGCGGCGGGCCGGGCCGGGATGTGCTGGGCGCCGCTGGCGGGGCTGGTCGTCG
>NZ_VKHS01000510.1 GCF_014141525.1 Streptomyces calidiresistens | reverse complement strand
GGTGGGCGCGGCGCCGGCCGGGGGGACCCCGGGGGCCCATCCCGGCGCGTCGCCGTGCATGGCTCGGTGGTAGGGGTCGTCGGGCCCGATGTCGCCCGGACGGACGGGGCGCCCGGTGAAGGCCGCCTTGTACAGCGCGGCGGTGAACTCCAGGGTGCGGCGGGCGTCGTGCCCGCTGCCGGGCGGCCGGACCCCGGCGCGCATCGCCGCCAGGATCCCGGCCAACTGCTCGGTGTGCGAGCTGGGCACGTCCCGCTCCGGGGTGCGCCAGCGCTCCACCCGCCGGGGCTCGACCCCGGGGCGGGGGGTGTACCGCCAGTCGGCGTTGGTGTGTCCGTAGAGATGGGTCAGCTCGACGGTGGCGTCGTCGCAGTCGATCCGGATGCGACTGACCTCGTCCGGCGAGAGGACGCTGTTGACGACGGTGGCCACCGCGCCGTTGGCGAAGCGGACCAGGGCGGTGGAGACGTCCTCGGTCTCCACGTCGTGGCGCAGCCGGCCGGCCATGGCCCGGATCTCGGTCCAGTCGCCGAGCAGGTGGAGCAGCAGGTCGTTCTGGTGGATGCCGTGCCCCATCGTGGGGCCGCCGCCCTCGCTCGCCCACCTGCCGCGCCAGGGCACGGCGTAGTACTCCTCGGTGCGGTACCAGGTGGTCTGGCAGTGGGCGACCCGGGGGGCTCCCAGCTCTCCGGACTCCAGCAGCGCGCGGGCGTGGACGGTGCCCGAGCCGTGGCGGTGCTGCGCCACCACCGAGGCGTGGGGGCCGCCCTCGCGTTCGGCGGCGGCGATCTCGTCGAACTCGGCCAGCGAGAGGCACAGCGGCTTCTCGCACCACACCCAGGCCCCGGCGGCGAGGGCGGCGAGGGTCTGCTCGCGGTGGAACACCGGCGGGGTGCCGATCAGCACCAGGTCGGGGCGCTCGGCGGCGAGCATGGCGTCGAAATCGGTCCAACCGGTGACCGGTCCCAGACCGGGGTGCCGGACCACCTCCTCGGCGAAGGCCTCCAGACGGGCGGGGTCCACGTCCACGGCGGCGACCAGTTCCACCTCCGGCGCCCGGGCGGCCAGGGCGGGCAGGTGGGCGCCGGTGACGATGGCCCCGGTGCCGATCACGGCCGCCCGGAAGGGGCCCGGGCGGCCTCCGGTCGCGGGAGCGGTGGTCGGCGCGGGGGGCACGTCGGGCACATCGGGCATGAGGGGGCGACTCCCGGTGGATCGGGGTCCGCCGGGTGGCGGACCGGGGTGCGCGGGGCGGCCCCCGCGCGTGGTAAGCGCTTTCCCCGACTCAACCACGACCCCCATCCCGGCACAAGGGGACCACTCCCCCGGACGCCGCGCGGGCGGCGACGGATCGGCCCCCGCCCGCGGCAATCGCCCCGGGACGCGACGCGGCCCCGACGCCGTCCGGTCGGAACGGGACGCCGGGGCCCGGATCGGGCACTCAGTCCGCGGCGGGCGCCTCGACCTCGGCGGCCTCCCCGCCGATCCGGTGCACCCGCACCAGATTGGTCTTGCCGGCCACGCCCAGGGGCGACCCGGCGGTCATCACCACCGTCTCCCCGGGCTCGCAGACCCGCCGGCGCAACAGTTCCCCGTCGAGCATGTCGGCCATGGCGTCGGTGGAGTCCACCGTCGGCACCAGGTGCGCCTCGACCCCCCAACTCAGGGCCAACTGGTTGCGCGTCGCGGGGTCGGGGGTGAAGGCCACCACCGGAATCGGCGAGCGGTAGCGGGAGAGTCGTCGCGCGGTGTCCCCGGACTGGGTGAAGGCGACCATCAGGCGGGCGTCGAGGAAGTCGCCGATCTCGGCCGCCGCCCGGGCCACCGCCCCGCCCTGGGTGTGCGGCTTGGTCGCCTCGGTGAGCGGCTGGAGCCCGCGGGAGAGCATCTCCTCCTCGGCGGCCTCCACGATCCGCCCCATGGTGCGAACCGTCTCCAGCGGGTAGCGCCCCACACTGGTCTCCCCGGAGAGCATCACCGCGTCGGTGCCGTCCATGACGGCGTTGGCGACGTCGGAGGCCTCCGCGCGGGTGGGCCGGGAGGAGTCGATCATGGAGTCGAGCATCTGGGTGGCCACGATCACCGGCTTGGCGTTCCGCCGGGCCAGGGCGACCGCCCGCTTCTGCACCAGCGGCACGTCCTCCAGGGGCATCTCCACGCCCAGGTCGCCGCGGGCGACCATGATGCCGTCGAAGGCGTCCACGACGCCCCGGAGGTTCTCCACCGCCTGCGGCTTCTCCACCTTCGCGATGACCGGCAGGAAACGTCCCTCCTCGGCCATCACCCGGTGCACGTCCTTGATGTCGTCCCCGGTCCGCACGAAGGACAGCGCGATCATGTCCACGCCCGTGCGCAGCGCCCAGCGCAGGTCGTCGACGTCCTTGCGGGAGAGGGCGGGCACGGAGACGGCGACGCCCGGCAGATTGAGGCCCTTGTGATCGGAGACCACGCCGCCCTCCACCACGAGGGTGCGCACCCGGGGACCGTCCACGGACAGGACCTCGAGGGCGACCCGTCCGTCGTCGACCAGGATGCGCTCGCCCACCGTGACGTCCCCGGGAAGGCCGGCGTGGGTGGTGCCGCACCGCTCCCGGTCCCCGAGGACGTCTTCGGTGGTGATGGTGAATTCGTCCCCGTTTTCGAGAACCACCGGCCCCTCACCGAAAGACCCCAAACGGATCTTCGGCCCCTGGAGATCGGCGAGAATTCCGACGGTACGCCCGGATTCCCCGGCCGCTCGACGAACGCGGTGACAGCGCTGTTCGTGCTCATCGTGGGCGCCATGACTGAGATTGAGGCGGGCTACATCCATTCCCGCCCCGACCAGCCCCGCGATCTGCTCGTACGAGTCGGTCGCGGGTCCAAGTGTGCATACGATTTTGGCTCGGCGCATGCCGCCAACCCTATGCATTACCCCCGGGTAGGGAGCCATCGAAAGGAGTCATTTCCCCAACCTCCCGGTGACAAATGCGCAGCGATCCACCAACGCTTCAAGAATGTGCGCGGGCATGCTCTCATGAGCACTCCCCGGGGGTGGGACACCGTTCCGGCGTACGATCCGCCGTCCCCCGGGAAGCGCTCCCGGGTCACCCGGGGACGTCGGGACCGGTGGGCCCCGACACCGTTCCCCGGCGCGGCCCCGGCAGGGAACCGCCGACCGGCCCCGCGGCCGGTGGCGCGGCACCGGTGGCCCCCTCCACCGCGCCGAAGGAGGTGAAGGCGGTGCGGGTGGGCAGCGGGTACCGCTCCCGGCCCGCCACCGCGTTGAGCACGCGGGCCGCGCGGTGCGCCATCAGCCCCAGGTCGGGGGTACCGACGCCGTGGGTGTGCCGTTCCGCGCCCGCGGAGAACAGTCCACCCGGTGCCCCGTCGGAGAGCTCGATGCGGTAATCCGCCCCGATCACCGGGCGTCCGGCGGCGTCGCGCCGCACCGCCTTCCCCAGCCCGGCCAGCAACGCCTCGACGGAACGCTCGCGGTAACCGGTGGCCGCCACCACGGCGTCGGTGACCAGCGAGGAGTCCGCGCCCTGCTCGGCGTGGTGCAGGTCGAGCCGGAGACGCCCGGACGCCAGGGACTCCACCGCCCGCACCTCCACCCCCGGGGTCAGCACCACCCGCGGCCACTCCTCGTCCGGCAGCGCCAGGTCGTGGTGGTACAGCTCCTCGTGCAGGGCGGCCAGGGTGTCGTGGTCCACCGCCTTGTGCAGTTGCCACTGGCGGGCCACCAGCGCGTCCCGGGTCGCCTCGGGCAGGCCGTGGAAGTAGCGCGTGTAGTCGGGGGTGAAGTGCTCCAGCCCCAACTTGCTGTACTCCATGGGCGCGAAGGCGGGCGAGCGGGTGAGCCAGTGCAGCCCCTCCCGTCCGGCGGGACGTCGGCGCAGCAGGTCCAGCAGGACCTCCGCGCCGGACTGCCCGGAGCCGATCACCGTGACGTGCGGGGCCCCGAGCAACCGCTCGCGGTGACACAGGTACTCCGCCGAGTGCAGCACGGGGGCCCCGTCCCCCTCTGCGGCCCGCCGCAGCGCCGCCGGGAGATGGGGGGCGGTGCCGATGCCGAGCACGACGTTGCGGGCCCGCACCCAGCCGGCCCCGTCCCTGTCTCTTATACCCATCCGACTCTGCC
>NZ_VKHS01000051.1 GCF_014141525.1 Streptomyces calidiresistens | reverse complement strand
CGCCCACCGCCCCCGCACGCCGGGACGTCGTGGACCGTCGGTCTCCGTCCTCCGTCCTCCGGCCCCTCGGCAACCGTCGGGCGCCGGTGTTCATCTCTCGCCGGATGACGTTTCCCGGTTGTCCCGCTCCTGCTTTCGCTTCCGAATTCGGCGGTAGTGCACCGTGGCGATGCCCTCCAGCAGGAACATGACACCAAAGAGGACGTATCCGGTCGTCCCGAAGTGGAACGGGGCCGTCATGTAGGCCGCCATCTTGATGCCGATCCACGGCATCTCGTCCATGCGGTCGAGCACCCCCGTGAAGGCCGTTTCGAATCGATCCCCCATGACCTTCTCCCCCTTCGCGTGACCAACCCCGCCGGGGCACCTCACCCGGTACCCCGGCCGGGGACCCGGGGTTTCCACGGCTCGCCGGAACCGAAGCGGGTGCGGAGCACGAGGCCCGGTGACATCAGGGCGGCGTCGATCGCCTCCCCGGGTACCTCCCGCCGGGCCGGCCGTCGGGGCACGTGGCGGTAACCGGCGGCCCGCATCGCCTCGGCCCCCTCCCGCCAACTCCCGGTGGCGATCACGATCTCGTCCACCGCCTCGCAGGAGTTGTCGGCCGCGTTGACGAGAACGGCGTAACAGACAACCAACCCGGCCACCCGTTCGGCGCCGTGCATGTTCCCCCGTCGCCCCATCAATCCCCCCGGTCCCGCTCGAATCGGTGCTCGCGTGTCGCCGACCCGCTTCCGACGGAAGGAGGGTACGCGCCCCGCCGCGTATCCGTTCCGAAAAATCGGCGCCCCGTGGGGAGAGGCCCCGGGAGACTGCCGGGATGACCACCATCGCTCCCGAATGGGAACAGCGCGTCGCCGCTCTGTGGGACGCCTTCGACGACCACGAAGAAGCCGAATTCCGCTCCCTCATGGAGAAGTTGGCGGCCGAACTACCCGAGGACCACGCCGTCGGTCTCTTCGAGCGCGCCTCGGCGTGCGACTCCACCGGGCTGGGGGAGGAGGCCATCGGCCTGTACCGACGTGCTCTGGGAATCGGCCTGACGGGGGAGCGCCGGCGGCGTGCCGTCGTTCAACTCGCCAGCTCTCTCCGGGCTCTGGGACATGCGCGGGAAGCCGTGGATCTGCTGACCGCCGAACGGAAGCGGGTCTCGGATCACCTCGACGACTCCGTGGCCGCCTTCCTCGCCCTCGCCCTGGCCGACGTGGGCCGCGAACGGGAGGCCGTGGCCCTCTCCCTCACCACTCTCGCTCCCCACCTCCCGCGCTACACGCATTCGGTGAACGCCTACGCGCAGGAGATGACGGAACCGGACGGCACGTCCGGCTGAAGCCCTCCGAGTGCCTCCGGCCCCTCCTCCCTCGGGTGGGAAACCCGGTGGGTGGCGGGGGCTCCCACGTGTGACGATGCGCGAGGGGGGTCGATCCACCGAGGGACGAGGAGAGCGACATGTGGCCACGGGTGAACGGTCTGCGGGCCCTGGAGTTGGGCACGCCGGGCGCGCTGCGCGAGGAGTTGAACGCCCTGGTGCTCGCCGGGCGCAAGGTCGCCACCACCGGCCTGCTCGCCGAGTACGCCGAGGAGGGCGAGGAACTCGAACACGTCGGGGAACGCATGGCGCTGTTGGACGACGCGGGCGGGGCGATCGCCGTCGTGGAGATCACCGGGGTGGAGGTCACCTCCTTCGCCGGGGTCCCGTGGGAGCACGCCCGGGCCGAGGGGGAGGGGGACGCCTCCCTGGAGGAGTGGCGCGAGGGACACCGCCGCTTCTGGGCACGGGAGGGCACCCCGGTGGAGGACGGGACGCAGGTGGTCTGCCTCTCCTTCCGGGTGGTCGAAGCGGAGCGATAGCCGGACTCGGGCCCGACCACCCGGGTGGGAAATCCGGCTCAGCCCGGGGACGGGAACCGGACGCCGAACCACTGCTGTGCGCCGTACTCCTCGTACCGCTCCACCTCGGTGAAGCCCAGCTTCAACGCCAGGCGCATCGCGGGCTCGTTGGCGACTCGGGCGCCGAGCACCACCGGCTCGCCCGGGAACGCGCCGGCAAACCAGTCGAGTGCCGCCGCGCACGCCTCCGCGGCGTACCCGTGTCCCCACGCCTCCGGCAGGAACAGGTAACCGAGTTCGGCTTCCCCGCCCTCCGGCCGGACGCGACGCGGATTCCCCGCCTCGCGTCGATCGAGGGTGGTCATCCCGATCATCGTCCCGTCGAGTTCGACCACGAAAAGCCCGAGGCGGCGTCCTGGCACCTCGGGCATCGCGCGTTCGAGTTCGTCACGTGGCCGGGCACCGCCGATGTGGGCGCCCACCTCCGGCGAGGAGAACAGCTCGACGAACGCCGCGCGGTCCCGGGCCTCGGACTCGCGGAGCACGAGTCGTTCGGTCCCGATCGGGACGGGTGGCCAGAGGACGGATCCCGGTGCGGTCATGCCGGGGAACCTATCGCCCCGCACGGCGGTGATACGAACGGCAAGCCACGGGGCCCGGGAAATCGGCCACGGGTGAAGCCACCGGGCTCGAACACCGGCGGGGAGAGCGGGAGTCGATTGTCGGACCCTCCCGGTAGTGTCCCGGTCATGCGCGGTGACGAGGTTCGAGGGGCGTTGGAGGACGCGGAGACCTTCCTCCGCCGGCACACCGACCGGGAGTGGTCGGCGCTGCCGGTACCGGGGCTGGACTTCACCGTGGCCTCGGTGATCCGGCACGTCACCGAGGTGTTGCTGTGGTACGCGCTCGATCTCGCCGACGGCCCGGGGGGCGACACCGCCTTCGACAACTCCGTGCGCGCCGACGCCACGCCGGCGGCCCTGCTGGCGAGCCTCGGCGCGGCGGGTCGGGTGTGCGCGGCGATCATCGACGCCTCCGGGCCGGAGGCGCGCGGCTTCCACCCCTACGGCACCGCCGATCCCTCCGGGTTCGCCGCGATGGCCTGCGACGAGATCCTCGTGCACACCCGCGACGCCGCCGGCGGTCTCGACGGCGGCGCGGGGGGTGGGGCGCGCGGGGAGGGCTTCGTCATCGACCCCGACCTCGCCCGCGCGGTGACGGCGCGGCTGTTCCCCTGGCACGAGCCGACCTCCGACCCGGTGGAGGGGCTGCTGTGGGCCAACGGCCGGATCGACATACCCGGGCGGCCCCGCCAGGAGAAGTGGCGCTGGCACTGCGCACCCCTGGCCGAGTGGGACGGCACGGCCCCCGGTTCGCGATGACCGATGCCGACCCGGGTCGGGGAGCGGGGCGCGATCGCATCACGGAGAGGAGCGGCGGGATGAACGACGGAGCGGCGGGTCCGGTCCTGCGTCCGGGTCGGCCCGGTGACGCGCCGGCGCTCACCGCCCTGGCCCTGCGCTCCAAGGCGCACTGGGGGTACGACGAGGAGTTCCTCAACGCCTGCCGCGAGGAACTGACCCTTCGCCCGGCGGAGGTCGAGCCGCGCCGAACGGTCGTCGCCGAACGGGACGGCCGTCCGCTCGGCTTCTCCACCCTGGAGGGGGAGCCGCCGGGGGACGCCGAACTCGGCCTGTTCTTCGTCGAGCCCGCCGCGATGGGCCGGGGGCTCGGCCGCGCCCTGTTCACCCGTCTCCTCGCCGACGCCCGGGCCCTCGGCTTCGGGCGGGTGGCCTTCGACGCCGATCCGTATGCCGAGCCCTTCTACCGGGCCATGGGCGCGGTGCGGATCGGCGGGTCCCCCTCCGGCTCCGTCCCCGGCCGGATTCTTCCCCGCATGATCGTTCCCGTCCCGCCCCGGGGCCGCTCCCGGGGGTGAGGGCGGTTCGGCCCGCCCGGGCCGAACCGGTCCGGCGTCAGTCGCCGGCGGGGGTGATGGTGAAGTTGCCCCGGAAGACGTTCTCCGGGTCGTAGGCGGCCTTGATCGCCTCCAGCCGGCGCAGCGTGGCCGGCGGGAAGGCCCGGTCCAGGGCGAGGGCGTGGTCGTGGGTCTCGAAGCTCGGGTAGACGGCGTCCGCCCCCAACTCGTCCCAGCTCTCGCCGCCCCCCGTCCGGGAGCGTCGCAGGAAGGCGGAGAGGGCGAAGTTCCGGTCGCGGTGCGCGTAGGCGGTGGCGTCGACGGGGGTGTCCGCCACGGCGCCGCCGGCGGCCCGGATCTGGAACCAGTTCGTCTCCCCGTCGGTGAGCATCCGTCCCAGTCGTGCGGCGATCCGGCCGTCCAGGTGCCGCACCAGGGCGGATCGGCTGCGCATCCCGGGCGTGCCCCGGTGCGGCTCGCGGGTCGGGTCCATGACGGCCGCGTACGGCACGAGCCGTGCCTGCTGTTGCAGGACGGGGGCGAGGTCCAGGAATTCCCGAAGGGTTTCCGTCGCCCGGTCGGTGTCCTGCGCCGGGCCGGAGGCGTTCGCCCACACCGCCGTGGTCAGGGCGATCAACCGCCCCTGTTGCGGAACGATCGTCAGGTGCGGGGTCAGTTCGCGCGGCGCCGCCTCCACCAGTTCGCCCCACCGTTCCAGGAAGGCGGCCGGGTCCTCCGCGTCGTGGACCAGGACGGCGTGCACCACCCGGTCCACGGCGGCTGCCCCGATGTCGAAGGAGGTGGCGATGCCCATGGTGCCGCCGGCGCCCCGCAGCGCCCAGAACAGGTCGGGTTCCCGCTCGGCGTCGGCGCGCACCACGCGGCCGTCGGCGAGCACGACCGTCGCCCCCACCACGTGGTCGATGGTCAGCCCCCATGAGCGGGCGAGGAAGCCGAGGCCGCCGGTGGTGGCCAGGCCGCCCACGCCCACGCCGCCCCAGTCGCCGGAGCTGATCGCCAGGCCGTGCGGGGCCAGCGCGGCGGCGACCTCGCCCCAGCGGGCACCCGCGCCGACCCGCACCAGACCGCGTTCGGCGTCGATGACCTCCACCGAGCGCAGTGCCGACAGGTCGACGACGATGCCGCCGTCGTTGGTGGCCCGGCCGCTCAGGCCGTGACCGCCGCTGCGCACGGCGAGCGGGGCGTCGACCTTCTGCCGCCGGGCCCAGCGCACGGCCTCGGCGACCTCGGTGTCCCCGCCGGGGCGCAGGACCAGGCCGGGGGAGCCGCTCCAGAAGTAGGTGGAGCGCACCTTTCCGTACTCGCGGTCGCCGGGTTCGACGGCGCGGCCCACCAGTGGCTCGGGCAGGGAGTCGTAGTCGATGCCGGGGGCGCGCTTCGCGAGGGCGGCGGCGGGGCGGACGGGGCCGGTGTCGGTGCCGGCGGTCCGTCGTTCGGCGGCCACGGCCTCCCGCAGGGCGGGGGCGACCTCCCGGCCGAAGAACGCCAGGGTGTTCGGGTCGTCGGAGCCGAGGATGAAGGTGGAGACGCCGTCCTCCAGAGCCAGGGGCAGCAGTCGCCCGACCAGGGCGTCGACACGTTCGCCGGGGTCACCGAAGTCACCGGGCAGGTTGAGCAGGCGGCGGATCTCGCGGGGGTCGCGGCCGTGCCCCGCGGCCTCCTCGTCGATGATCGCGTTGCCCTCGCGCAACCCCGGTGAGGAGAGGAAACCGAGGCTGGGCAGCCAGCCGTCGGCCCTGCGGGCGACCAGGCGCAGCATGCGGGGCTTGTAGGCGCCGAGCCATACGGGCACCTCGTGGGCGGGGGCCGGGCCGCGCTTGGCGCCCTCGACGCGGTGCACGGTGCCCCGCACCCGCAGGGCGCGGCGTTCGTCGGTGTCCCACACACCGCGGATGATGTCGATGGCCTCCTCCAGCCCGGTGACGCTCTCGCCGGGGGTCAGGCGTCGGCCGCCCATGGCCTCGATGGCGTCCCAGAAGGCGCCCGCGCCCAGGCCGAGGTTCACCCGGCCCCCGGAGAGCAGGTCGAGGCTCGCCACCGAGCGGGCCAGGACGGCGGGGTTGCGCAGCGGGAGGTTGAGGACGTTGCCGGAGAGTTCGACGCGTTCGGTGCGGGCGGCGACCCAGGACAGCAGGGTCCAGGTGTCGAGGAAGCCGGGTTGGTAGGGGTGGTCCTGGAAGGTCACCAGGTCCAACCCCACGTCCTCGCTCAGTCGGGCGAGTTCCACCACGGCGTCGGGGGCGTCGTTCCGCGGCGTGAGGAAGGAGCCGAACCGCAGGTCGTGTCCGTAGTCGGTCATGACGGTCTCCGCATCGATGGTTGATGGATCAACCGTAAAGTGAAAAAGGTGACGGTTCAACCAAGAGCGGGGTCGATGGCGCGTCACCCCGCCGGGCCCGGGTACCCGGGCCCGGCGGGGTGGACACCCGTGGCGGCGGATCACGGAAGGTGTGGAGCCCCCGGGGGGTCCGACCGTTCCCCGGGGGTCACGCAGCCGGGGCTCCCGGCCCCTCCAGTGCGTCCAGTCGCGCGGCCACCCGTTCGCCGATCCGCGTCAGGGTGTCGAGCTCCTCGGGGGTCAACAGGTCGATGAAGTGCTCCCGCACCCGCTCCGCGCGGTGCGGCGCGGCGCCCTCGATCGCCGTCCGCCCCTCCGGGGTCAGGCGGACGACCGCGCTCCGCGCGTCGGCGGGGTTCGCCTCCCTGGCCACCAGGCCCCGCTCCTCCATCCGCCGCACCTGATGGGAGAGCCGGCTCTTCTCCCACAGCAGGCGGCAGCGCAACGCCAGGGCGCTCATCCGCCCCTCGGGGTGCTCGGAGAGGACGGCGAGGATCTCGTAGTCCGCCTCGGACATGCCGCTGTCCGCCCACAGGTGGTGATTGAGACGGGCCCCCAGGCGCCGGCGCAGGCACAGGTAGGAGCGCCAGGCCCGGTGCTCCCGTTCGTCCAGCCACCGCCTCTCGATCCCCATGCGCCCACTCTACCCGGGTGGTTGATGGATCACCCTCCGTGTGGGGCCCGGTCCCGCCGGGGCGACCGGCGGGCGGGCCGGGGGAGTTCGGGGCGAATCGGGGCCCGGGCCACCGGTTCACCGCTCGCCCGCGCGTACGCGAGGCGTCCGCGCACCTCGCGCATCGTGCGCGGACGGTACCCGGGGCCTCCGCAGCAGCTCTTGTGGAACCGGATCCCGGCGTTCAGGAGCACCGTCAACACCCGCCGGCCCTCGGTGTCCGCGCGCCGGGGAACGGCGAGGGCCGCCCCCGCGTGGATCATCACATCCGCACGGTGCGGGCATTGGCGCCACTCCGGATTCCGGGAGGCCTCCCATCCCCGCTTCCACGAACGACGGCAGGGGAGACACACGTACGTGGTCTCGGCGGGGGACACGGGAGACACGAAGGCAGCGTGGAAGCCGAGCCGATCACGTGCGAACGCTTTTCCGACCGCCGCCCGCGGCGGCACCTCCCGGCCGCCCTCACCCCCGCCCGGAGGCGGCACGCAGCAGACGCAGCTGCCCGATCTCCGCCACGTTCTTCATCAACTCCGAGTTCACCCACGCCACCGTGTCGAGCACGGTGAATCCCGAGCCCTCCGGCCACGGAAACGGTGCCTCGGCGTCGGGATCGGCCCCCTCCAGCTCGTCCAGGACCGCCGACCACCGCGCGCACAGCCCGCGCAGCCACTCCACCGCTTCCTCGTCACCCGGCCAGGTGATCTCCTCGCGTGCCCGGGGCGGGCGGCCCCGCAGGTGATCGACGGTCACGCCCCACCACCACCCGATGTGCCACCCCAACCAGGCGATGGTCGGCACCGGCACCGGATCGGGCTCGGTGTCCGACCGGTCCGGCACCCACCTCCCGTCGGCGGACCGGCGCACCGTCCAACACAGGGGAGCGGGCTCCCAACGGTGATCACCGGGCTCCAGGCGCTCCAGGTGGTACTCGAACAGCGCTCGGACCAGCTCGTACTGCCGGCGGAGGGGATCGATCCGGGAAGCGTTCACCGACACACCCTGTCACCCCCGCACCCCCTCGGAAACCGGATATCCCCCGACGACCGGCACCGGGGCCGGCCCCGGTCCCCGGCCGCTCCCGGACACCGGCGGGTCACGATGCCGTGACCGGAGGGCCACCGGACCGTCGTGGCGCGACGTCGACCCCGGGGCGTAGGGCAGAATCGACCTCGATGAGTACGTATCGGGATCGGGTGCCGCGCGGGACCGCGCGGGCGGCGGTGCTGCGCACCATCGCCGGCCGGGAACGCCGCTCCCACCTGTCCGCGCCCCGGGTCCCCACCGTCGGCATCGACATCGGCGGCACCAAGGTCATGGCCGGGGTCGTGGACCCCGACGGCACCATCGTGGAGCGCCTGCGCACCGAGACCCCCGACAAGTCCAAGAGCCCCAAGGTCGTCGAGGACGTCATCACCGAGCTGGTCCTCGACCTCTCCGACCGGCACGACGTGCACGCGGTGGGCATCGGCGCCGCGGGCTGGGTGGACGCCGACCGTTCCCGGGTGCTGTTCGCCCCGCACCTGGCCTGGCGCAACGAGCCGCTGCGCGAGGCGCTCGCCGCCCGCCTGGTGGTGCCCGTCCTGGTGGACAACGACGCCAACGCCGCCGCCTGGGGCGAGTGGCGCTTCGGCGCCGGGCGCGGCGAGGACCACCTGGTGATGATCACCCTGGGCACCGGCATCGGCGGCGCCATCCTGGAGGACGGCCGCGTCAAGCGCGGACGCTACGGAGTGGCCGGGGAGTTCGGCCACATGCAGGTCGTCCCCGCCGGCCACCGCTGCCCCTGCGGCAACCGGGGCTGCTGGGAGCAGTACAGCTCCGGCAACGCCCTGGTGCGGGAGGCCCGCGAACTGGCCGCCGCCGACTCGCCCGTCGCGCAGCGCATCCTGGAGGTCGTCGAGGGCCGCATCGGGGACATCACCGGCCCGATGATCACCGCCCTGGCCCGCGAGGGCGACCCGATGTGCGTGGAGCTGCTGGAGGAGATGGGACGGTGGCTGGGGGTGGGCCTGGCCAACCTGGCCGCCGCCCTCGACCCCTCCTGCTTCGTGATCGGCGGCGGCGTCAGCGAGGCCGACGACCTGCTGATCCGCCCCGCCCGCGAGGCGTACCGCCGTCAGTTGACCGGCCGCGGCTACCGCCCCGAGGCCCGGATCGCCCGGGCCGAGCTGGGCGCCGACGCCGGCATGGTCGGGGCCGCCGACATGGCCCGTCTGGTGGCCCGCCGCTTCGTGCGTGCCAACCGCCGGCGTGCCGAGCGCGTGCACCGCGCCGGCTGGATCACCCCCGTGCCCGCGCCGGTCGGCGGGCCGCCCCGCGGCGATGGATCCGGCCCGCCCGGGCGACCGGCCCGGGGAACCGACCCGGGCGTCGGCCCGGTGGGGGAGGAACGGCCATGAGCGGACCGATCGGCGGCCCCATGGGCGAGGGCCCCACCGGTGGCCTGAGCGGTGCCACCGCCTCGCGGGAACAGCGCGTCCCCGAGTACGTGCCGCCGCACCCCCCGCACATACCGCGCCGGCGCTGGGTGGTGGCGATCGTGGTGATGCTCCTCATCGCCATCCCCGCCGGCTACCTCGTGCTGTCGGGGGCGCAGAGCCGCGACAGCGGACAGGACAAGCAGCGCGCCGCCGCCGCCCGGACCCTGGTCTACGACTGGCCCAGCCGGGTGCAGCGCCGCATCTACGACGTGCCGATACCGGACGGTTCCACCTACGTGGGCCACTACGAGACCAACAGTTGGGAGCGCAGCACCCTCTACGTGCAGTTCCGCACCTCACCCGAGCAGCTGGGCGTCTTCCTGGAGGAGCTGGGCACCAACCGGGCCGGGCTCAGCGAGGGCACGGTCACCATCCCCGGCGAGCACGCGGACGTGGTCGGATGGGACCTCGCCGACCCCTCGCGCTCCTGGGCGGGGGTGACCGTGCAGCAGTCGCCCGCCGAGCCCGAGGTGGCGATCACGGTGGACGTCACCAAACCGGAGCGGCCCCGGGTGTACGTGGTCTCCACCTCCGAGCCCTGACCCGGGTGCCGGAGGGCTCACCGCCGTGTCACCAGCCGGTGGCGCGCAACACCTCGCGCGCGATGTCGGGCACCGGGCGGCCGTCCGTCCGCACCCGCACCGTCCCCTCGGGCGCCAGGGTGACGAGGCGCTCCGCCGCCCGCAGGCTCCGTTCCACATGTGGCGCGAGGCCCGACCCGGCCTCCCGGCGGGCCAACCGCTCGCGCAGCACGGCCGGCTCCGCGGTCAGCAGCACCCGGGTGACGGTGAGCGGTCCGCCGGGCCCCAGCGCCCGGCGGAACATCGCCTCCTCCAGCACGCTCACCGTGTTGGTGTAGACGAGACGGTGGTGACCGAGGGCGGCGTGGTGGGCCCACACGGCCGCCAGGTTCCGCTCGGTGAGGGCCGAGCGGTCCGGGTCACCGGGCGGGGCCGGGTGGACGTGGCCGAGGAAGTCACCCTCGATCAGACTGTGCGCGGTGTCGCGGCACCGCAGCAGGTCGGAGACCTCGGCGGCCACGGTGGACTTCCCCACCCCCGACGGGCCACCGATCAGCAGCAGGGAACGCGGGGGCGCGCCGGGGATCTCACGGGGGGCGGACGGCCGACCGGGTTCGGAAAAGGGACGTGGCGGGTCACTGGTCACATTCCGTGATTGTTCCGTTCGGTCGGCGTCGCGCGCCACGGATTTTCCGGGGCGCTCCCCGGCGCCCCGGCGGGGATTCGGGGCACGTCCCGACGGATCCCGGGGTCAGAGCAGGTGGTCGGTCGCCAGACGGCGCGCGGCGCGCTCCAGCAGGGGTCCGGCCTGCGCCATGCACACGGCGGGGTCCGATTCCAGGTCGGTGAGCGCGTACGCCGTGTCGATGCCCGCCTCCCGCAGCCTCGCCGCGTCGATGGCCAGCCGTCCGCAGACCGCCAGCACCGGCTTGCCGGCCTTCCCGGCCGCCGCCGCCACGCCGGCCGGCGCCTTGCCGTGCAGGGTCTGCTCGTCCAGCGAACCCTCGCCGGTGATCACCAGGTCGGCGCGGGCCAGGGCGGGATGGAAGCCGAGCACCTCCATCATCACCTCCACCCCGGGGCGGAAGACGGCGCCGAGCCCGGCCAGGGCCCCGAAGCCCATGCCGCCGGCCGCGCCCGCACCCGGTGCCCGCGACGCCCCGGCCGCCTGCGATCCGGCGGCCTCCTCCAGCACTCGCGCCCACACCCCCAGCGCGGCGTCCAGGGCGGCGACGTCGGCGGGGCCGGCGCCCTTCTGCGGGCCGTAGACGGCGGCGGCCCCGGTGGGTCCGGTCAGGGGGTTGTCCACGTCGCTCGCCAGGACGATCCGGGAGGCGCGCAGCCGGCTGTCCAGGCCCGAGAGGTCCACCCGGGCCAGGTCCCGCAGCGCGGCCCCGCCGGGCGGCAGCTGCTTGCCGCCGGCGTCCAGCAGGCGCGCGCCGAGCGCCTGGAGCATGCCCGCGCCACCGTCGGTCGTGGCCGAGCCGCCGACGCCCAGGACGATCGTCCGGGCGCCCTCGTCGAGCGCGGCGACGATCAGCTCACCGGTGCCCCGGGTGCCGGCGGTGAGCGGCGCGAAGGTGCGGTGCGGCAGCAGACGGAGGCCGGAGGCCTCGGCCATCTCGATCACCGCGGTGTCCCCGCGCACGGCGAAGCGGGCGGTGACCGGGGCACCCAGGGGGCCGGTGACCCGCTCGCGGTGGAGGGTGAAGCCGGCGGCCAGGGCGGCGTCCACGGTGCCGTCGCCGCCGTCGGCGATCGGGAGGGAGTCGACCACCAGGTCGGGGCGCTCGGCCAGCAACCCGGTCCGGACGTGCCCGGCGACCTGCTCGGCGGTCAGGGAGCCCTTGAACTTGTCGGCGGCGATCAGGATCCGTTCGATCCGCTCCGTGCCGGCCATTGCGCTCCGCCTCTCCCCGGCCCCGATGACCCGTGTACCTCGTCGCATGTCGGGCAGGAGCCGCCGAGGTACCTCGGTGTCGAGGTGCCGTTGTGGTGCTTCGAATCGTGGTGTCGCACGCGACCCTATCCGTCCGACCCCGGCCCCACCACGGCGCCATCGGCGGCACCGGTCACAATCAACGCGGCAAGGAGCAGGACAAAAGAGTGAATAACGGGCATAGTCGGTCCATGCGAACGGAGACCCTCACCCCCGACGAGCCCCCGGCCGAACCGGTGGACGAGGGAGCCGTACCCGGAGCCCCACCCACGCCGGATGTGAAGATCATCGCGATCGGCGTCGGTGTCGTTCTCGCCGTCGTCCTGTGGGCGGCCCTGGCGACCGACTCCTTCTCGGCGGTCGCCGACACCTCCCTCGAGTGGGTGCTGACCAACTTCTCCTGGCTGTTCGTCATCGCCGCCGACATCTTCCTGATCGTCGCCGTGGCCCTGGCCCTCAGTCGCTTCGGACGCATCCGCCTGGGACGCGACGACTCCGAGCCCGAGTTCACCAACCTGGCCTGGATCGCCATGATGTTCAGCGCCGGCATGGGCATCGGACTGATGTTCTTCGGCGTCGGCGAACCGCTCATGCACTACGCCTCGCCGCCGCCCTTCGACGCCATCGAGCCCGAGAGCGGCGCCGCCGCCCGAACCGCCATCGAGTACTCGTTCTTCCACTGGACGCTCCACCCCTGGGCCATCTACGCCGTCGCCGGCCTCGGCCTGGCCTACGTGACCTTCCGCAAGGGACGCGGCAACCGCCTCAGCTCCGTCTTCGTGCCCCTGATCGGGGAGAAGCGCGCCACCGGTTGGCCCGGCCGGCTGGTCGACCTGCTCGCCGTCTTCGCCACCGTCTTCGGCACCGCCACCAGTCTCGGCCTCGGCGCCCTCCAGGTCGCCCGCGGGCTGGACATCACCGTGGACCTCGAGGGTGGACGCGGCCTGCAACTGATCATCATCGCCGCCCTGGGCAGCGCCTTCGTGGTCTCCGCCTTCTCCGGCCTGCACCGCGGCATCAAATGGCTCAGCAGCATGAACATCGTGCTCGCCATGGGTCTGCTGGTCTTCATCTTCCTGCTCGGCCCCACCGTCTACATCCTCAACAGCATCCCGCCCTCCGTGGGCTCCTACCTCCAGGACTTCCTGGAGCTCTCCACCCGCACCGGCGCCTACGGCGACCAGGAGTGGCTGGGCGCCTGGACGATCTTCTACTGGGCCTGGTGGCTGTCCTGGGCGCCCTTCGTCGGCACCTTCATCGCCCGCATCTCCCGGGGCCGCACCGTGCGCGAGTTCCTGATCGGCGTCCTGCTGATCCCCAGCGGTGCCTCCATCATCTGGTTCTCCGTGATGGGCGGCAGCGCCCTGCGCATCGACGCCACCGGCGCCGCCGACCTCACCGGTGAGATCGCCACCGGCGGGGAGGAAGCCGCGATGTTCGGACTGCTCAACGCCCTCCCCCTCGGCGCCGTCACCTCGGTCGTCGCGATGATCCTGGTGATGACCTACTTCGTCACCAGCGCCGACTCCGCCTCCCTGGTCATGGGCTCCCTCACCAGCGGCGGCACCCTGCACCCGCGCCGCTGGCTGGTGGTCACCTGGGGTGTGCTGATGGCGTCGGTCGCCGCCGTGCTGCTGGTGGCGGGCGGTCTGACCGCCCTGCGCTCGGCGACCATCCTGGTCGCCCTGCCCTTCGTGCTGGTGATGCTCGCGATGTGCTGGGCGCTGGTGAAGGAGTTGCGCTCCGACCCCGGGGCCGGCCCCTCCCGCCACCACCCCATGCACGGCATGCGGGACGCCCTGCGGGCCATGGTCGGCGAGGCCATGGAGGAGGAACGGCAGCCGCGCAACCGGCGCCTGCGCCGGGTCGCCGGCTCCATGCGCGGCGGACGCGGCCGCCCCGGCCGGGGCACCGGGACCGGCACTTCCGGTTCCACCACCCCACCGGGCACCGGCGCCCCGCCGGCGGGTTCCGATGGGGCCCCCTGACGACGAACCGAAGCCC
>NZ_VKHS01000509.1 GCF_014141525.1 Streptomyces calidiresistens | reverse complement strand
CGCCCCGACCGCACCCCGTCCGACCCCCCGGCGGCCGATCCCGGCGGCGCCCCGGGGGACGACGCGGCCGGCGGCACGCCCGGGGAACGCGACGTCCGCCTGTTGCACGCCCTGCGCACCGGAACCGGCCGGCGACTGCTGGAGGCCGTCCGCGACCACGCCCCCGGCGAGGAACTGGCCCTCGCCACCCGCCTGCGCCGCGACCACCCCGCCGACCTCGTCGCCGCCGCCCTCACCATGGCCCGCCTGCGCGTCCGGGCCCGCGCGAAGTTCGGCCCCGAGGCCGACACCATGTGGTTCACCGCCGACGGCGTCGAACAGGCCACCCGCGCCCCCGTCGCCGCCCACCGGGCCCGACGCCTCGTCGCCGCCGGCGCCGAGCGGGTCGTCGACCTGTGCTGCGGCAACGGCGGCGACGCCCTGGCCCTCGCCCGGGCCGGCCTGGAGGTGGTCGCCGTGGACCGCTCCCCGTGGGCCTGCGCGGTGGCGGAGGCCAACGCCGCGGAACTGGGCCTCGCCGACCGGATCCGGGTGGTGCGGGGGGATGTCACCGACCCGTCGGTGATCGGGGACGCCGGCGCCCCGGGGACGGCCGTGTTCATCGATCCGGCCCGACGCGACGGCCGCGGTCGCACCTTCGACCCCGAGGCGTACTCCCCGCCCCTGTCCCGGGCCCTCGACATCGCCCGACGGGCCCCCCTCGCCGCCGTGAAGGTGGCCCCCGGCATCCCGCACGAGGCGCTGCCGCCGGACGCCGAGACCGAGTGGGTCTCGGACGGCGGCGAGGTCAAGGAGGCCGTGCTGTGGTTCGGCACCGGCGCGCCGCACCCGCGCCGGGCCACCCTCCTGCCCGGTGGACACGGCGTCACGGGGGACGGCTCGCCCGCCCCCGACCCCCGTTCGGACGGCGCGCACGGCGTCGTGGACCGGTACCTGTACGAGCCGGACGGCGCCGTCATCCGGGCCGGGTTGGTCGGGGCGGTCGCCCGGATCATCGGCGCCCGCCTCATCGACCCCCGGATCGCCTACCTGACCTCGGACACCGCCGTCCGCACCCCGTGGGCCGCGGCGTGGGAGATCACCGACGTGCTGCCGTTCAACCTCAAGCGACTGCGCGCGCTGCTGCGGGACCGGGAGGTGGGCACGCTCACGATCAAGAAGCGCGGTTTCGCCATGACCCCCGAGGAGTTGCGTCGCCGGCTGGCACCGCGCGGGCCGAACGCCTGCACCCTGGTGGTGACCCGGCTCGGCGACCGTCCCCTGGTCCTGGTGGCCCGGCCGCCGGTGGAACCGGGTGGGCCGGACGGGGCGTCATCCCCGGTGTGAGAGGGCGGCGTTCCGCCGCCCCGGCCGGCACGGGGGTTCCGGGCACGCGGACGGCCGGGCGAACCCGACCCACCCGGAACGGGCACGGAGGGACTCGCATGACCGGGCGGTCGGGAACGCGCACCACCGGGGGCGACGGTCGGACCGGCTCCCCGCCGCGGAAGACGCGCGCGCAACGGTTCCGGGAGGATGTCGGCTTCGCCGCGCTCCTCACCCTCTTCTTCGGCGTACCCGGCGTGTTGGCCATGTGGACCTGGCATCCGTTGCTCATCTTCCCCGCCGTGCTCCTGATCCAGTGGGTCGCGAGGTGGTTGGGCCCGTTGTTGCGCGGGCGGCGGGGGTTGGCACGGGTGTCCGTCGCGGTCGCCTGGTTGCTCGGCCTGGTGCTCTCCGGAGCGGTGGTCGCCTTCGGGGTGAACCTCCTGCTCGACATCGACCCGGGGTGCGTTCCCTCCGAAACCGTGCGGTGCAACCTCGTGATCGACGGACGGGTCGTCGGGGAGGCCGACGCCTCTCACGCGCAGGGCGTGCGCGTGCAGCAGGTCCTGATCTCGGTCTCCATCATCCTGCTGGGCGCCGTCCCGTTCCTGGCCCTGCTCCGGGTGGGTTACCGCGCCCTGCGCTCCCGCGCCCGGTGAAGGACGGGCGGAGTGGGCGCCGGGACCGGTCGTCCGGCGCCTCCTCCGCGGCGGGCCGGGGGCGCCGGCCTCCCGGAGGTCCCGCCCGTCAGGGGGCGGGGTGCCCGTCGACGCGCGTGAAGCGCCAACGGTGCACCGGGCGCGCCAACAGGTCCTCGTCGGGCGAGGGGAGCTCCGGGGGCCCGCCCTCCGGCGACGTGTCCCACCAGGTGATGACGAGGACCCGGTCGCCCGGCGCGACGAAGGTCTCCCGACGGCTCGGGGACGGGTCCAGACGTTGGGACCGCGCCCAGGCGAGCAGTTCCCCCGCCCGGCCGGGCACCGCCCTCGCCTCCCACATCAGGGTCGGTGTGCCGCTCGCCGGCGTGTCCGGCTCCCCCTCGGCGGCCCCCGGCGGGCGCGCGTCGGTCGGGTCGCTCATGCGCCCGCCCCTCCCCCGGTCTCCTCGTAGAGGTTCCGCCGGCTCGTCTCGTGCACGTGGTCGTGTCCCCGGGGGTGCCCGTGCCCGCCGGGTTCGTCGGCGGGGATCGACGGCTCGGTGACCGGCAGCGAGGAGTCCGCCGGCAGGTCCCACCCGGAGGGCGCGCGACCGCGCGTCATCATCTCCGCGCCCAGCGCCGCCACCATCGCGCCGTTGTCCGTGCACAGCCCCGGACGCGGCACCCGCAGGGTGATGCCGGCCGCCGCGCAGCGCTCCTCGGCCATCGCCCGCAGCCGCGAGTTGGCCGCCACCCCGCCACCGATCATCAGGTGGTCCACGCCCTCGTCCCGGCAGGCGCGGATCGCCTTGCGGGTCAGCACGTCGGTCACCGCCTCCTGGAAGGAGGCCGCGACATCGGCGATCGGCACCTCCTCGCCGGCCGCCCGGCGGGCCTCCACCCAGCGGGCCACGGCGGTCTTCAGCCCCGAGAAGGAGAAGTCGTAGGGCGCGTCCCTCGGGCCGGTGAGACCGCGCGGGAAGGCGATGGCGTCCGGGTCGCCCTCGCGGGCGAGGCGGTCGATGACCGGCCCACCGGGGAAGCCCAGGTGCAACAGGCGGGCGATCTTGTCGAACGCCTCGCCCGCCGCGTCGTCGATGGTGGCGCCCAGGGGCCGTACGTCGGTGGTGATGTCGGGGGCCAGCAGCAGGGAGGAGTGCCCGCCGGAGACGAGCAGCGCCATCGTCGGCTCCGGCAGCGGGCCGTGCTCCAGCTGGTCGACACAGATGTGCGAGGCCAGGTGGTTGACGCCGTAGACCGGCTTGCCGAGCGCGGCGGCGTACGCCTTGGCCGCCGAGACGCCGACCAGCAGCGCACCGGCCAGTCCGGGCCCGGCGGTGACCGCCACCCCGTCCAGGTCGGCCGGGGCGACGCCGGCGCGTTCCAGGGCGCGCTCGATGGTGGGGACGATCGCCTCCAGGTGCGCCCGGCTGGCGATCTCGGGCACGACGCCGCCGAAGCGGGCGTGCTCGTCGACGCTGGAGGCCACGGAGTCGGCGAGCAGCGTGTGCCCGCGCACGACACCGACTCCGGTCTCGTCGCAGGAGGTCTCGATGCCGAGGACGAGGGGTTCGTCAGCCATGGTCGGTCATGCTTCCCGATCGGTGGGTACGGAGGGGGCCGGCGTCCCGCCGGCGTCGGGGGCGCGCGGGCCGGGTGGCGGGGGCAGCGGCCTGGTGTGGTCGCGGCGCATCACCAGGGCGTCGTGGTTGCCCGGCTGGTAGTAGCCGCGCCGCAGGCCCATCGGTTCGAAGCCGTGCCGCTCGTACAGCCGGCGGGCGCGGTGGTTGTCGGTGCGCACCTCCAGGAAGACCTCCCGGCAGCCGAGGTCGGCGGCAGCGGTCAGCAGGTCGCGCAGCAGGAGGGTGCCCAGGCCCGCGGCCTGCCGGCGGGGGGCGACGGCGACGGTCTGCACGTCGGCGCTCTCCCCGGCGAAGGCCAGACCCGTCCAGCCGGCGATCGAGCCGTCGGGGGCCTCGGCCACGGTGTAGCGGCGCATCGGCGCGGGGCCGCCGCAGCCGGCCAGTTCGGACCAGAACATGCCGGGGGTCCAGGCGTCCTCCGGGAACAGTTCGCGTTCCAGGGCCAGCACGGGATCGACGTCCCACCAGCGCATCGGGCGCAGCCGGACACCGGCGGGCGCGGTCACCGCCGGTCCCCGGCCCCGGCGGAGGGGGCGGGTGCGGT
>NZ_VKHS01000508.1 GCF_014141525.1 Streptomyces calidiresistens | reverse complement strand
CTTCCGCCCTCCCCCACGGGTCCCGGGCCCTCCTCGTACGGGGGCCCCGACCGGATCCGCTCCATCACCCGGCGCACGACCCCGGCCACGGCCCGGCTGTGCTCCGCAGGTCGAAGGCCTGCCTCCGCGTCGGCCCATCGCAGCGCCCGAACGGCCTCCTCCAGGCGGCGGCCGTTTCCGCCCCCCGGTGCTCCCCGCGCCCCGGCGTTCCGGAAGCCGACCGCGTGATCGCCCGGGGAGAAGGAGTCCGCCCGGGGATCGGGATCCTCCCGCTCCCCCGGGGACGGGGGTGGATGGGGGGTCATCGCCATGCGCTCATCGCCTCCGTCAGCATGCGTCGGGCCCGGTGGATTCGACCTCGAACGGTGGGCGCACCCACTCCCACCGCCCGGGCGATCTCTTCGTACGACAAACCGTGCAACTCGCGCAGCACCCAACACGCCCTCAGGTCCCCGGGGAGACGGCCGAGTGCTCCGAGCAGGTCCCGCATCGCCTCCCCGGCCTCGGCTGTGCGGGCGGGGGAGCCGTATCCGCCCGCGGGCAGCGTGTCGGACCCGACCCGGGTCCCGGTCAGGGGCGGGCGTGCCCTGATGTGGTTGAGACAGCGATTGGTGACGACCCGGAACATCCAGCTGCGGAAGGTCGACTCGCCCCGGAAGGCGGGTAATCCACGCCAGGCCGTCACGAACGCCTCCTGCACGATGTCCTCGGGATCACCGGCCGGACCCACCAGGCGTCGGGCCAACCGGAGAAGCTCCGGGGTGTGCCGGCGCACCAACGCCTCGAACGCCGCCTGATCCCCCTTCACCGCCTCGGCCACCAGACGGGTGTCCTCGACCGCCGGCCGGGAGGACGCGTCGTGGTCGCGGAACACGTCTCCTCCTTTCGACGAACTCTCGTTTCCCCTTTGGACACCCGAAGGAGCCGTTCATCACGCCCGGGGCGGGCACTTCACCCGATCGCCGGAACCACCGCCTGTTCCGATCACCCCGGAGAGGGAATCCGCGACGATTCCGTCCCCGGGGCATGACGAAAGGCCGGTGGAGGTGTCCAAGAAGTGAGGGGGCGAACCGGGCGGGCCCCCGAGGCCCGGGAGCGCGCCACCGGGTGCGGGGGAAGCCGCCGCGGGTGCCCATCGGTCGGACACCGGGCACGGAGCCCGTCCCCTCCCGGATTGCCCGGCCGGCCGGGAGGTGCTCCGCCCCGAGTGGGGGAAAGCGGGAAGAGGAGGTCCCTCTCCGGGACCGGGTCCGCAGCCCTCCGGGGCCCCGAACCCGGCCCCGGAGGAGGGAGCGCAGGGGTCGTCGGGGCGCCGGGCTCCGCGACACACGGGAACGACACGGGAGAGAAAACGATGACGACCGAGACGAGAAGGCCCGCGGAGGCCGGTGCCCCGACGGAGATCGCCGCTCCGCCGGTCCGGTCCGGTGCGGAGCGGGCGGGGACGACGATCGGAGCCGGGGCCACCGGCCCCGGGGCGCCGGCCGCGATGCGGGGCCGGACCTCGATCGCCGCCGCAGTGGTGGAGAAGATCGCCGGCATGGCGGCCCGCGAGGTTCCCGGAGTGCTGGCCCCGGCCGGGGGTCTCGCTCGAATCGGGGCGCTGCGCCACCGTTTGGCCGGGGACCGCGAAGGGGTCTCACGGGGCGTGCGGGTGGAGGTGGGCGAGCGGCAGACCGCGATCGACCTCAATGTCGTGGTCGAGTACGGCCTTTCCATACCGGAGGTGACGGCGGCGGTGCGGGAGAACGTCATCCTCGCGCTGGAGCGCATGACGGGGCTCGAGGTCGTGGAGGTGAACATCGTGGTGGAGGACGTGCGTCTTCCCGAGGAGGACGCCGTCGAACCGGAATCGGCCGTACGCGTGGTGTGAGCCGGCCCGGGCCGGGCGCGGTGGTTTCCCGGTGGGGCGCCGGATGAGGTCCGAGGAGGCACGGGGCGGCGTGCCGGTGGAAGTCGGGGTGCGTGCCCCGCGCCGCCCTTCCTCGGCGGGCCCTCCCCGACGGCCGGGGGCCGGCGCCCCGGCGGGCGCCCTGGTGGGAGGCGGGGAGCGGTGATGGCGGGAGCGGCCCCGGGTCCGGCTGTGGCGTGGCGGGAGTCCCTGCCGGGAGATCCACGGGGAGGTGTCGCGAAGACCGGGCGACCCTTCTCCTCCGGCCGTGCCCCGGGTGGTCGGGGCGCGGCCGGGGCGCACGCCGGGGCGATCGGAGCGGCTCCGGGGGAAAGGCCGCTCCGAACGAGCATCCGGAAAACCCCCGGTGGGAGGGAGCGACACGGTCTCCCCGGGCATACGCCCGAAAGAGGGATCGGAAGAGGCAGGAGGGCTCCCACCCCCCGGTCGGGCGGTCGTGGCCCTCCGTATCCTTCCGGGGCCGGCGGATCCGGGAGCGGGACCGATCCGTGGGTTCGGTGGAGGACGAGACGGAAACCGTTCACGGGGGTCCGTGGCCGGTGGGAAGCGGGGCCGCGCACGCGAGCCCCGGTGGTGCCGCGGAACCGCGGGTGATGTGACGAGGAGCGGCCGTGAGCGGTGATCACGAGGGGAGAGACCGCCGGGACCCCGAAGTCCGGGCGGGCTCCCCCCGCCCGGGGGCGGAGCCGGGGGCGTCGGGTACGACGGGAGGCGCCCCGGTGGCCGTGCGTCCCGACACCGAAACCGACACCGACAGCAACGCCGCCGCCGGCCGGCGGCGGGCGGCCGGAGGGGTCGAGGGGACGACGGCCATGGCGGTGCCCGGGAAGCCCTCCGGGACCCCCGACCCGAGCGGGGTCACGGGTCGGGGGGAGGAGGCCGGGAGGCGAGGGGGCATCGGGAGCGGGACCCGCCCCTCCGCCGGGAATGCGGGCGGAGCGGAGAGCGAAGCGGGCGAGGAGGTCGGGGACGGTGAGGAGCCCGGGGGGAGCGACTCCCGGCGGGCCGTCTTCGGCCGGGCGCTGCGCCGGACGCCGGGGGCCGTGTGGGAGCACGACCTCATGGATTGGGCGGCGGCGCTGACGTACTACGCCGTCCTGGCGATCTTCCCGATGTTGCTGGTGACCGTGTCGGTGGTGGGTCTCACGGGCAGGGACGCCGTGCCCGAGTTGGTGGATCAGTTGGGAGCGGTGGTTCCCGAGGCCTCCCGGGCACTCCTGGAGCAGTCGCTGCGGGACATGGCCGATCAGCGGTCGGCGGTGTGGCTGCTGGTGGTGTTCGGGACGGTGGGCTCCCTGTGGTCGGCGACGGGTTACCTGGGGGTCTTCCGTCGGGCTCTGCACACCATGTACGGGGTGCGGGACACCCGGCCGGTGTGGCGCACCATGCCGCGGATCGTCCTCACCGCGCTGATGCTGTTGGTCCTGCTCGTCTCCAGCGCCCTGGTGCTGCTGCTGACCGGGGGGTTGGCCCGCTTCACCGGGCACCTGTTGGGGATGGACGGCGCCGCGATAACCGCGTGGAACATCCTGAAGTGGCCGCTCCTGCTGTGTCTGGGTGCGGTGTTGGTTCTGGTGGTCTTCCGCACGGGCCCGCGTCCCACCCGCGCGGCCCGACGGAACGCACCGGGAGGGGCCCTGGCGGTGGTGCTCTGGTTGACGGCCTCGGTCGGGTTCGCGCTCTACGCCTCGCACGCCCCCACCTACAACCGTCTCTACGGGTCCCTGGCGGGCATCGTGGTGTTCCTGGTCTGGCTGTGGGTCACCAACCTGGCGCTGTTGGCGGGGGCCCAGTTCAACGCCGAGGTGGCGAGCGTCCGCCGGGTCTCGCCCGTGGCGCCCGGGGTGGAGAGGGTGTCCGGTGAACCGCTCCCCGCTCCCGCCCGGGGTGAGGGGACCGGAACCGGACGCGCCGATCCCTGAACCGGGGACGAGAGCGTCCCCGGCCCGCCGGGGACCACGGCAGCGGTCCGCCGGGCCGTCCCTTCGGGGCGGCGGGATCCCGGGGAGGAGGCCCCCGACCGGCGGGAGTTGCGCGAGGGGCCGGCCCGGAGGGCAGGGGATCGAAGCCGGTGCGTGGGAGAGTCCCGCCGCCCGGGGCGGGGAGAGCCGCCCGGCGGGGCCCGTCGTCTCCCCTGATGGCCCCCACCGGAATGAATCGATTCTAAAAAGGGGCACGCACGGGCCTCCCCGACACCGTGCCCGCGGCCCGCCCCGGGGC
>NZ_VKHS01000507.1 GCF_014141525.1 Streptomyces calidiresistens | reverse complement strand
GGCCCCCGCCCGGGGACCTGAGCCGACCGCCCCGGGGGCGTAACGCGAGCGGGGGGCCGGGCGTAACACGGCCGACCCACACTGACCCGTATGAGCGCATCCCCCAGCCCCACCCGGACCGTCCCCGGGCCGGAGTCCCGGCCGTCGTCCGCCCCGACGGCCGGGGCCGACGGGACCGTGCCCACCCACTGCCCCTACTGCGCGCTGCAGTGCGGGATGGGCCTGCGGCCCGATCCCGGCACCCCCGCGGGCCTGCGGATCGTGGAGCGGACCGACTTCCCCGTCAACCGGGGAGCGCTGTGCGGGAAGGGCCGCACGGCGCCGGAGGTGCTGGCCTCCCGGGTGCGGCTGACCGAGCCGCTGGTGCGCCGCTCCCCCGGCGGTCCGTTGGAGCCCGCCGGGTGGGACGAGGCGCTGGACCGGGTGGTCGAGGGGCTGACCGCGACCCGTCGCCGGTACGGAGCGGACGCGGTCGGTGTCTTCGGCGGCGGCGGTCTGACCAACGAGAAGGCGTATACGCTCGGGAAGTTCGCCCGGCTGGTGCTGGGCACCTCGCAGATCGACTACAACGGCCGGTTCTGCATGTCCTCGGCCGCCGCCGCGGGGACGCGGGCGTTCGGCGTGGACCGGGGGCTGCCCTTCCCGCTGGCCGACATCCCGCGCACCGGCTGCGTGATCCTGGTCGGTTCCAACCTCGTGGAGACCATGCCGCCCGCGCTGCGGTACCTGACGGAGCTGAAGGAGAACGGCGGGTCGCTGATCGTGGTGGACCCCCGCCGCACCCGCACCGTCGAGCACGCCGACCTGCACCTCGCGCCGCGCCCCGGTACCGACCTGGCGCTGGCCCTGGGCCTGCTGCACCTGGTGATCGCCGGCGGGTGGGTGGACGAGGAGTACATCGCCGGGCGCACCACCGGCTGGCCGGAGGCCCGGGCCGCCGCGATGGCGCACTGGCCGGAGCTGGTCGAGCGCATCACCGGGGTGCCGCTGCCGGCGATGCGCGAGGCGGTGGAGCGGTTCCGCACGGCGGAGCACGCCATGGTGCTCACCGCGCGGGGGCCGGAGCAGCAGGCCAAGGGCACCGAGACGGTGGGGGCGTGGATCAACCTGGCCCTGGCCACCGGCCGGCCCGGTCGGCCGCTGTCCGGGTACGGCTGTCTGACCGGCCAGGGCAACGGCCAGGGCGGCCGGGAGCACGGCCAGAAGGCCGACCAGCTGCCCGGCTACCGGATGCTCGCGGACGCCGACGCGCGGGCGCACGTGGCCGGGGTGTGGGGCGTGGACCCGGACTCGCTGCCGGGCCCCGGCCGCAGCGCCTACGAGCTGCTGGACGCGCTGGGCCGGGACACCCCCGACGGGGTGCGGTCGCTGCTGCTGCTGGCCTCCAATCCGGTGGTCTCCGCCCCGCGGGCCGCGCACGTGGAGGAGCGGATGCGGGCGCTGGACTTCCTGGTCGTCTGCGACGTGGTGCTCTCCGAGAGCGCGGAGCTGGCCGACGTGGTGCTGCCGGTGACGCAGTGGGCCGAGGAGACCGGCACCATGACCAATCTGGAGGGCCGGGTCATCCTGCGCCGCAAGGCGGCCGAGCCGCCCACCGGGTGCCGGAGCGATCTGCGGGTGATGCACGACCTGGCCGCCCGGATGGGGTGGGAGAAGGGCTTCCCGACCGACCCGGAGGAGGTGTTCGAGGAGCTGCGCCGCGCCTCGGCCGGTGGGAAGGCGGACTACTCGGGCATCACCTACCGGCGGATCATCGAGGAGGACGGGGTGTTCTGGCCCTGTCCGGACACCGGCGCGGAGGTCGTTCCCGGGACCGGGACCGGGGGCGAGGGGTCCGGCGAAGCCGACGGGGAGGAGCCGGTCGGCGGGTGGGAGGACGACCCGTCCAACGACCACTCCGCCGACCCGGCCGACCGCCCGGCCGCCGGCACCCCGGACGGGCCGGCCCCGCACCCGGGCACGCCACGGATGTTCCTGGACCGCTTCGCCACCCCGGACGGTCGGGCCCGTTTCGTCCCCGTGCAGCACCGGCCCTCCGCCGAGGAGCCGGACGCCGACTACCCGCTGTTCCTGACCACCGGTCGGGTGCAGGCGCAGTACCAGTCCGGGGCGCAGACCCGCCGGGTGGCGGAGCTGAACGCCGCCGCACCGGGGCCGTTCGTGCAGGTGCACCCCCGGTTGGCGGAGCGGTTGGGCGTGGCGGAGGGCGAGCCGCTGGCGGTGACCTCGCGCCGGGGCCGGGCGGTGGCACCGGCCCGGATCACCCCGGACATCCGCCCGGACACCGTCTTCATGCCGTTCCACTGGCCGGGGGCGGGGCGGGCCAACACCCTGACCAACCCGGCGCTGGATCCCACCTCGCGGATGCCGGAGTTCAAGGTCTGCGCGGTGCGGGTGGAGCCGGCCCGCCCGGCCCCGGGAGCCGGGGACTCCGCCGGCGTGGATGCCGGCGCCGGCGCCGGCGGGGGAGCCGTTCAGCCACCCGTCGCGGTGGGTTCCCCGGCGGGGTCGGAGGTCTCCTCGGCCACCCAGCCCAGGTAGCCGGCGGCTCCGGCCGCCACCGGCAGGGCGATGATCTCCGGCTCGTCGTAGGGGTGGGCCTCCTCCAGGTGGGCCCGCAGCGCCTCCCAGCGGGCGGGGGTGGTCTTCAGCAGCAGCTGCCACTCCCGTTCCCGCCGGACCTCGCCCCGCCAGCGGTAGACGGAGGTGATCGGCGCGCTCACCTGCCCGCAGGCGGCCAGTCGGCGCTCCACGGCTCCGGCGGCCAGTTCCTCCGCCGCCTCGGCGCTGTCGGTGGTGGTGAGCACCACCAGCATGTCGTCGCCGGACTGCCCATGATGAATCGGACCCCTGTCCGCGCCGCGAACCCCTGCCTCGTTCATGAGTGCTCTCCTCGCTTCCCCTCGGTTCGCCGGGGTTCCCTCCCGACCTTTTCGCATCGTCTCCCCGCCCTCACCTTGTTACGGTGGAGAGTTACGGTGGAGATCGCGTGACACGCGGTGACCGCGCGACCCACACCCCCGGAGGACAGCGGCGACCATCATGTCCGAGCGTCCGGTATCCACAGAGGCTGTCTCCGAATCACGGTTCGCGGAGATGCCGCGAACCGTGGAGGAACCACGGACACCGGATGGCCGGAAACCGAGATCGCCGGGGGAAGGATCGCCTTGTCGCCGTGGTCGCTCCTGCGATTTCGTCCGGTGACGAAGTGGCTTCGGGAGAGGCTTCTTCCCCGTGTTCCCGATGGGCAGGATGTCGAGGTCGCCCCTTTCCCGTTCGTGTTCCCCGAAAGCGGCCGGGCCTTCGGGCCCGATCCGTACGTGGTGGACGAGGAGGCGTTCGGGGCTCCCGGTCGCCACGGAAACGGATCCGCTCTTTCCCCGGTCGCCGAATCGACCTCCGGGAGCACGAGGGAAACCGATTGGACCGATCATTGGACCGACAAGGCGGCGGTCCACGGTCGCGTGGTTCCCGTGTACCCGGTGCCGGACGTGCAGGAAGGTCACCTCACCATTTTCCGGGTTTCCGGGACCCCTCCGAACAGGGGTACGGGGCACGGCGCACGGTTTCGCTCGATTCGCCGGTGCCCGTTCCGGCGCCGTTCGACTTCACGCTCGACACGACCGGGTTCGGGGCGGGCGTCGCCGACCGAACCGCCCCTCACCGGAGCCGGTCGCCCATGACGCGACTCGGTTGCGGGAAACGCCGGGGGCGGGACCATGGAGTGACCACGGGCGGCGCGGGGAGACGTCCGGAGACCGTCCCGGGCCCGATTCGGAGGAGACCACCGTGGAAGACCTCGCCGCACTCGCCGAACACCACCTGCAGCTGGCCCGCGAGGACGGGCACGGGCGCAGCGCCCACCTCTTCCTGCACGACGGGCCGCTGCGGCAGAGCGTGATCGCCCTGACCGCCGGTTCGGAGCTGGGCGAGCACGACGCGCCCCCCGCCGCGAGTCTGCACGTGCTGCGCGGCCGGGTGCGGGTGTTCTCCGAGGAGGGGGAGGCGGAGGTGGCCGCCGGCCAGGTGGAGCGGCTGCCCCGGGTGCGACACGGGCTGCGTGCGCTGGACGACTCCGCCGTGGTCCTGACCACCGTCACCGGCATCTGAGCCCCGACCCCCGCACCCCCGGAA
>NZ_VKHS01000506.1 GCF_014141525.1 Streptomyces calidiresistens | reverse complement strand
GGGCGGGGACACCGGGCAGGATGCGGGACATGCCCGGATGATAGGGCCGCCCCCCGACAGTGACCTCCTGTGACGATCAGGCGGTTTCGGTGACGGAAGGTGTTCGCGGTGGGGTCGGCTCCCCGTTTCCGCCGCCCGCTCCCGCCCCCGTTCCGCGGCCGTGCCGACCACGACCGGTCCGGTCGGCGTGATCGTCCCGTCACGGGGGGCGTCACGGCACTGACACCTCGTCCCGCCCTCGCATACGATGGCCGGTGCGGCGGGGCCGCCTGTATGGAACGCCGCGCCCACGCACCCGACCGTGACGTGTCAGGCCCGACCGGCAAGGAGACCAACCCTCGTGTCCGTCTTCAGCAAACTCATGCGTGCAGGCGAAGGGAAGATCCTGCGCAAGCTGCACCGCATCGCCAACCAGGTGAATTCGATTGAAGAGGACTTCCTGGACCTGTCGGACGCCGAGCTGCGTGCCCTGACCGATGAGTACCGGGAGCGCCTGGCGGCGGGCGAGACCCTGGACGACCTGCTCCCCGAGGCCTTCGCCACGGTGCGCGAGGCGGCCAAGCGGGTGCTGGGGCAGCGTCACTACGACGTGCAGATCATGGGCGGCGCGGCCCTGCACCTGGGGTACGTGGCGGAGATGAAGACCGGTGAGGGCAAGACCCTCGTCGGTACCCTCCCGACCTACCTCAACGGGCTCTCCGGCAAGGGCGTCCACCTCATCACGGTCAACGACTACCTGGCCCAGCGCGACTCGGAGTGGATGGGCCGGGTCCACCGCTTCCTCGGCCTGTCCGTGGGGTGCATCACCGGTGGCATGCCGCCGGCCAAGCGCCGCGAGCAGTACGCCTGCGACATCACCTACGGCACCAACAACGAGTTCGGCTTCGACTACCTGCGCGACAACATGGCGTGGTCGAAGGAGGAACTGGTGCAGCGGGGCCACAACTTCGCCGTGGTCGACGAGGTGGACTCCATCCTCATCGACGAGGCCCGCACCCCGCTGATCATCTCCGGCCCGGCCGACCAGGCGACGAAGTGGTACGCGGACTTCGCGAAGCTGGTCAAGCGCCTGGAGCGCGGCGAGGCCGCGGTCCCGACGCGCCAGCAGGCGGAGACCGGCGACTACGACGTGGACGAGAAGAAGCGCACCGTCGCCATCCACGACGCCGGTGTCGCCAAGGTCGAGGACTGGCTGGGCATCGACAACCTCTACGAGTCGGTGAACACCCCCCTGGTCGGCTACCTGAACAACGCCATCAAGGCGAAGGAGCTGTACAAGCGGGACAAGGACTATGTCGTCGTCGACGGCGAGGTCGTGATCGTCGACGAGCACACCGGCCGCATCCTCGCCGGTCGCCGCTACAACGAGGGCATGCACCAGGCGATCGAGGCGAAGGAAGGGGTGAAGATCAAGGACGAGAACCAGACGCTCGCCAAGATCACCCTTCAGAACTATTTCCGCCTCTACGACAAGCTCTCCGGCATGACCGGTACGGCGATGACCGAGGCGGCGGAGTTCCACCAGATCTACAAGCTCGGTGTGGTGCCCATCCCGACCCACCGTTCCCCCAAGCGGGTGGACCAGGCCGACCTCATCTACCGGACCGAGGTCGCCAAGTTCAACGCGGTGGTCGAGGACATCGTCGAGAAGCACGAGTCCGGGCAGCCGGTGCTGGTCGGCACCACCTCGGTGGAGAAGTCCGAGTACCTCTCCCAGCAGCTGGCCAAGCGCGGGGTGCGCCACGAGGTGCTCAACGCGAAGAACCACGAGCGGGAGGCGCAGATCGTCGCCGCCGCCGGTCGTCGGGGCGCGGTGACCGTGGCCACCAACATGGCGGGTCGCGGTACCGACATCAAGCTCGGCGGCAACCCCGAGGAACTGGCCGAGGCGGAGCTGCGCGCCAAGGGGCTGGACCCGGTGGAGCAGGCCGAGGAGTGGGCGGCGGCGCTGCCGGCCGCGCTGGAGCGCGCCGAGCAGGCGGTCAGCGAGGAGTTCGAGGCGGTCAAGGAGCTCGGCGGCCTGTACGTGCTGGGCACCGAGCGCCACGAGTCGCGGCGCATCGACAACCAGCTGCGCGGTCGGTCCGGCCGTCAGGGCGACCCCGGTGAGTCCCGCTTCTACCTCTCGCTGGGCGACGACCTGATGCGGCTGTTCAAGGCGCAGATGGTCGAGCGCGTCATGGCGATGGCGAACGTGCCGGACGACGTGCCGATCGAGAACAAGATGGTGACCCGTGCCATCGCCTCCGCGCAGGGCCAGGTCGAGCAGCAGAACTTCGAGATCCGCAAGAACGTCCTGAAGTACGACGAGGTCCTCAACCGGCAGCGCGAGGTCATCTACGCCGAGCGCCGCCGGGTGCTGGAGGGCGCCGACCTGCACGAGCAGGTGCGCTTCTTCATGGAGGACACCGTCGAGGCCTACGTCCGGGCGGAGACCGTGGAGGGCTTCGCCGAGGAGTGGGACCTGGACCGGCTGTGGGGGGCGTTCAAGCAGCTCTACCCGGTGTCGGTGACGGTGGACGAGCTGATCGAGGCGGTCGGCGAACGCGAGGGGCTGACCCCCGAGTTCATCGCCGAGGAGATCAAGCGGGACATCAACGAGCAGTACAACGCCCGTGAGGAGCAGCTGGGCTCCGAGGTCATGCGCGAGCTGGAGCGCCGGGTGGTGCTCTCCGTGCTGGACCGCAAGTGGCGCGAGCACCTCTACGAGATGGACTACCTCCAGGAGGGCATCGGTCTGCGGGCGATGGCCCAGCGCGACCCGGTGGTGGAGTTCCAGCGCGAGGGCTTCGACATGTTCACCGCCATGATGGACGCCATCAAGGAGGAGTCGGTCGGCTACCTGTTCAACCTGGAGGTCCAGGTGGAGCGCCGGGTCGAGGAGGTGCCGGTGGAGGCCGGGGCCCCTCAGCTCACCAAGGGTGCCGAGGCCCCGGCTCCGGCGGGCGCCCCGGCGCGGCCGGCGATCCGGGCCAAGGGGCTGGAGGCCCCGCAGCGGGCCGAGCGGCTGCACTTCTCGGCGCCGAGCGTGGACGGGGAGGGCGGTGTCGTCGAGGGCGACTTCGAGGACTCCTCCGGTGCCTCGCCGGCCGGGGACGGCATGAGCCGTGCCGAGCGTCGCAAGGCGCAGAAGTCGGGTGGCCGTCGCCGCCGCAAGTGAGTCCCGCCCCGGGGTCCCGCCGTTTCCCCTCCTGTCGGTGCCGGGGCCGGCCCGCTCCCCCCGGGCCGCCGATGCGGTGATCCCACCCCGGGGAGGACTCCAACCCTTTTCCCGGCATCGATCACTCGTGCGAGTGAAGGCTTCGGACGGCCCTTGCGGAACCCCACCCTACTCGGTATACATACTCGGTATGTCGATCCGTTACGGGCTCCTCGCCCTTCTCGAGCACGGTCCGCGCTACGGCTCCCAGCTGCGCACCGAGTTCGAGTCCCGCACCGGCTCCACCTGGCCGCTGAACATCGGTCAGGTCTACACGACCCTGAGCCGCCTGGAGCGCGACGGACTGATCACCGCGGTGGACGAGGAGGCCGAGGCCCGCCAACAGCCCTACGCCATCACCGAGGAAGGGAGGCGCCGGCTCACCGAGTGGTACGAGCAGCCCGTGGACCGCACCCAGCCGGCCCGTGACGAGCTGTCCATCAAATTGGCCATGGCCGTCACCGCTCCCGGGGTGGATGTCGCCGACATCATCCAGGCGCAGCGCCGCCACACCCTGCGCGCCATGCAGGACTACACCCGTCTCAAGGCCCGCGCCCTGGCCGGCGACCGGGGCGGCCCGGGCGGAGAGCCGCACGACATCGCCTGGCTGCTCGTGCTCGAACAGCTGATCTTCCAGGCGGAGGCGGAGGCGCGCTGGCTGGACCACTGCGAGTCCCGCCTGTTGAGAATCGCCGGTCGCCGTCCGGCCTCCGCCGGGCAGACGGCTCCGGCGGAGATCGAGAAGGAGCCCGACCGAACCGCTCCCGGCCGTCGCTGAGCCCGAGCCCCGCACCATCCCGCCCGATCGAGCCGTGCGCACCAGGGGGGCACGGCCCGGGCCGGACCCCATCGCCGCCCGGCCGGTAACGGAGTTCGACACCGGCCCGTACCCGGCATCGGGGGCCGGTGGCGTGACCACCACCCGCCCCCTCCGGGGC
>NZ_VKHS01000505.1 GCF_014141525.1 Streptomyces calidiresistens | reverse complement strand
GTGGAAGAGGGGTGGGCGGGGCCCTGGATGAGGACCGGGGGAGGCCGCACCCCGGACAAACGGGTGAATCGGCGGTGGCCGGAGGTTCCGGGGACACCGCGAACTGATGTCGGTACAAGGGGACGGTCGGGGCGAATGCCCGCCGCCGTGTCGACGGCATGAGGCGGACCGGTGGATGGGCGACGCGCGACTCGCGCATCCATCGGGCGCGTGGTCCTGCCGGAGCGACCGGCGGACCGTCACCGGGGCGAAGAGCGGGGGACCGCGTCGTGCTCCCGGGGGGAGCCGAACCCGGGCTCCACCTACGCCACCGTAACCTACGGAACCGTAAGTCGAAAGGGGAAGGTCGTCCTCCGTCCGCCGTCCGTGTGTCGGGGACCCGGGGACCGGCGGACGGGAAAGCCGCCCACCGCGCCGGAAGGATGAGCGGTTCGTCGGCCCGGTGCCGGGGTCGGTGCCCGGTTCGACCGGGGTGTCCCCACCGATCGCGCGCCCGCCGGCGGCCCGCTCCGGCCCCGGCCCGTGTCCCGCCCGAAGTCGCCGGTCCCACCCGGTACCGTCCGACCCGCGGGACGGGACCACCGGGGAGTCCCCACCGCGACACGGAGTGCCTATCCTGGTGCGGTCGGACAGCGCGGTCCGTGTCCTGCCGATCCGAAGAGCCGCAAGCCGCAAGGAGCCGCATCCGTGAGCAGCAGTGCCGACACCACGACGGAGACTCCGACCTCCCCATCCGGCGGGTCCGACGGGTCCGCCGCCTCCGCGGCGGACGCGGTGACCGACCCCGGCAGCGCCCTGCGCGCCGACATCCGGCGACTGGGCGAGCTGCTGGGCGCCACCCTCGTCCGGCAGGACGGCCCCGAACTGCTCGAACTCGTCGAGCGCGTCCGGCTGCTGACCCGCACCGACGGCGAGGCCGCCGCCGAACTCCTCGGCGAACTCGACATCACCGAGGCCGCCAAGCTGGTGCGCGCCTTCTCCACCTACTTCCACCTGGCCAACGTCACCGAGCAGGTGCACCGGGGCCGCGAGATGCGCCGGCGCCGGGCCGAGGAGGGCGGTCTGCTCACCCGCACCGTCGACACCCTCAAGGACGCCGACCCCGAGCACGTGCGCCGCACCGTGGCCAACCTCCAGGTGCGACCGGTCTTCACCGCCCACCCCACCGAGGCCGCCCGCCGCTCGGTGCTCACCAAGCTCCGCGCCATCGCCGGCCTGCTGGAGACCTCGGCCCCCGAGGGCGACGCCCGCCGGGTGGAGCTGCGGCTGGCGGAGAACATCGACCTCATCTGGCAGACCGACGAACTGCGGGTGGTCCGCCCCGAACCGGGCGACGAGGCCCGCAACGCCGTCTACTACCTCGACGAGCTGCACCGCGGGGCCGTCGGCGACCTGCTGGAGGACCTGGCCGCGGAGCTGGAGCGCGCCGGGTTCCCGGTGCCCGCCGGCACCCGACCGCTGACCTTCGGCACCTGGATCGGCGGCGACCGCGACGGCAACCCCAACGTCACCCCGAAGGTCACCCGCGAGGTGCTGCTGCTCCAGCACGAGCACGGCATCGGCCGGGCGCTGGACCACGTGGACGAACTGCGAGCCACGCTCTCCGGCTCCATCCGCAACACCGGCGTCACCGACGAACTGCGCGACTCCCTCGCCCGGGACCTGGAGCGGCTGCCGGAGATCACCCCCCGGTACAAGCGGCTCAACGCCGAGGAGCCCTACCGGCTCAAGGTCACCTGCGTGCGGCAGAAGCTGCTCAACACCCTCTCCCGGCTGCGCGAGGGCTCCGCGCACCAGCCGGGCCGCGACTACCGGGGCACCGGCGAGCTGCTGGCGGACCTGGCGATCGTGCAGCGCTCGCTGCGCGAGCACCGGGGCGGCCTGGTCGCCGACGGCCGGGTGGAGCGCGTCATCCGCACCGTCTCCGCCTTCGGCCTCCAGCTCGCCACCATGGACGTCCGCGAGCACGCCGACGCCCACCACCAGGCCCTGGGGCAGCTCTTCGACCGGCTCGGCGAGGAGTCCTGGCGGTACGTGGACATGCCGCGTGACTACCGCACCCGGCTGCTGGCCAAGGAGCTGCGCTCCCGCCGCCCGCTGGCCCCGACCCCGGCGCCGCTGGACGAGGCCGGGGCCCGCACCCTGGGCGTGTTCACCACCATCCGCGAGGCGCTGGACACCTTCGGGCCGGAGATCATCGAGTCCTACATCATCTCGATGTGCCAGGGCGCGGACGACGTCTTCGCCGCCGCCGTGCTGGCCCGCGAGGCCGGGCTGATCGACCTGCACGCGGGCTGGGCCCGGATCGGCATCGTGCCGCTGCTGGAGACCACCGACGAGCTGCGGATCGCCGACGACCTCCTCGACGAGATGCTCTCCGACCCCTCCTACCGGCGCCTGGTGGCGCTGCGCGGCGACCTCCAGGAGGTCATGCTCGGCTACAGCGACTCCTCGAAGTTCGGCGGCATCACCACCTCGCAGTGGGAGATCCACCGCGCCCAGCGCCGCCTGCGCGACGTCGCCCACCGGCACGGCGTGCGGCTGCGGCTCTTCCACGGCCGGGGCGGCACCGTCGGCCGGGGCGGCGGCCCCACGCACGACGCGATCCTCGCCCAGCCCTGGGGCACCCTGGAGGGCGAGATCAAGGTGACCGAGCAGGGCGAGGTCATCTCCGACAAGTACCTCGTCCCCTCCCTCGCGCGGGAGAACCTGGAGCTGACGGTCGCGGCCACCCTCCAGGCCTCCGCCCTGCACACCGCGCCCCGGCAGTCCGAGGAGGCACTGGCCCGCTGGGACGCGGCGATGGACACCGTCTCGGAGGCCGCGCACACCGCCTACCGGGCCCTGGTCGAGGACCCGGACCTGCCGCCGTACTTCTTCGCCTCCACCCCGGTGGACCAGCTCGCCGAACTGCACCTGGGCTCCCGGCCCTCGCGCCGCCCCGACAGCGGCGCCGGCCTGGACGGCCTGCGGGCCATCCCGTGGGTCTTCGGCTGGACGCAGTCCCGGCAGATCGTGCCGGGGTGGTTCGGCGTCGGGTCCGGCCTGCGGGCGGCCCGCGAGGCGGGGCTGGACGGGGTGCTCTCGGAGGCCTTCGAGAACTGGCACTTCTTCCGCAACTTCCTGTCCAACGTCGAGATGACGCTGGCCAAGACGGACCTGCGGATCGCCCGCCACTACGTCGAGACGCTGGTGCCGGAGAACCTGCGGCACATCTTCGACACCATCCGTGCCGAGCACGAGCTGACCGTGACCGAGGTGCTGCGGGTCACCGGCGGCGAGGAACTGCTGTCCGCCAACCCGGCGCTGCGGCAGACCCTCCAGATCCGGGACGCCTACCTCGACCCGATCTCCTACCTCCAGGTGGCGCTGCTGGCCCGTCAGCGGCAGGCGGCCGAGCGCGGCGAGGAGCCGGACCAGCTGCTGTCCCGGGCTCTGCTGCTGACGGTCAACGGGGTCGCGGCCGGTCTGCGCAACACCGGCTGAGCGCGCGACGGGGTTCCGAACGGGGGAACGGGCCGTCCGACCACGGTCGGACGGCCCGTTCCCCCGTTCCGCGTTCCCGTCCCCGAACGAAGGAGGAGCGGCGGGAGCGGCGGAGGAGGGATCGGTCCGGAAATCGATCATGTGGTTCGGGGGGTCGGCTCGCCGAACCGGAAAACGGAACGTACAATCACCGGTTTGCCCCGTCGGGCTCGGGCAAGACGTGCGTCATGGTCACCACAACGAGAACCGCCGGAAACCCGATCGCCGGCATCATCGCCGTGATCGCGGATGTCGCCGCCTTCATCATCGGCCTCTGGATCCTCATGTACCTGCTCGACGCCAACCGGGACAACACCCTGGTCGCGATCGTGCGGGACGCCGCCAACTGGCTCGCCGGTTGGTCGCGGGACATGTTCAACGTGCAGCCCGAGTGGTGGCGCGTCGTCCTCAACTACGGCATCGCCGCCCTGGTCTACCTGGTCATCGGCAACGCGCTGGCCCGCGCCGTGCGTCGCTTCTGACCGCTGGTGTCCCGGCACGAACCGACCCGGGCCCCCGCTCGGTCCCCTTCACCCGGCTCACCCGGCTCACTCCATCCGACGGGCCGAGGGACCGGCGGTCCGACGAACCGATGCCCCTTCGATTCCCGCT
>NZ_VKHS01000504.1 GCF_014141525.1 Streptomyces calidiresistens | reverse complement strand
GGCCCCACCGGGACCCGTAACGGCCCCGGGGCGCGGGGCGGTCGGAGGTGTGGCGGTGACGACAGCCGGGCCGGTCCGCCCCGGCCGGGAGTCCCGCGCCCGTTCCCCGTACCCCTGTCCGGGAACGACCCCTGTACGGCACCGGCCGGAACCGGGAAGGGCGGGAGCGACCGGCAGGGGTCGGCCCCGGGAAGGGACGGGAGGGGCCGAACCCGAGCGGGCGATCGTGTCCGGGCGCGGGTGGGCTCGAGCGCCCGGTCCCGGCCGGGAGCCCCCGGCAGTCGGGAGGGCCGCGGCCGTCCCCGGGGCGGGCCCTCCCCGACCGGCCCGCCGCGACCGGCGCCCCGGAGGCGGACACGACGCGGCCGGGGGCCGGCACGCGGGATCTCCGCGTGCCGGCCCCCGGAGCGGGACGGTCGGTTCGGGCCGGCTCACCGGCCGCAGGCTCACATCAGGGCGCGGGCCAGGGCCCGGCGGGCCCGCCGCGAGGCCCGCTCGGCCCGGCGGTGGAGCCGCCGCGAGCGGCGCTCCATCCGGGCCGACAGGGCCAGGTGGTAGGCCCTGCGTTGGGATTCGGCCTCGCGCAGGCGCTCGCTCAACTGCGAGCGGGCCATGGCTTCGGGTAGGAGTTCCATCTCTCGGGTCCTGTTCGGTGCGGGACGCGGTTCGGCCGCGTCGACGAGGCGGCTTCCGCCGCGGTGGTGGTCGTTCATGTGCGTGCTCTGTTCGGGGCCGTGCGGTGCGGGTCGGCCGATCGTGCCGGTGATGTTCATGCGACGACCGGGTTCTTGCGCGGACGCCCGCGGGGGCGCTTGCGGGGCACGACGACGCCCTGGACGAAGAGTTCGCCGCCCCAGACGCCCCAGGGCTCGCGGCGCTCCTTCGCCCCCGCCAGGCATGCCTCCCTCAGGGGGCAGCCGGCGCAGAGGGACTTCGCGTACTCGACGTCCTCGGGGGACTCGGCGAAGAAGACCTCCGGGTCGTAGGAGCGGCAGGGGACTCGGGAGTCGAGTCGGTCGATGGCCTCGTCCAGCTCGTTGAGCGTGAACAACGGGGTCACGGGGATCTCCGGATCGGGTGGTGCGGTCAGGTCGGGCGATGAGGGAGCGGAGGGTGCGAGTCGCACGGTGGTGGTTCCTCGTCTCGTCGTCGGTGTTCCGGCTGCGTCTCCCCCGGAGGACGGGCCTCCGGGACAAACGAAAGGGCCGCGGATCCCGGATGGGGTTCCGCGGCCCTGGAAGGTGCCGACCTGATCTCGCCGATCAGGTTGGATCTTTCCGGGGATCAAGCCCGCGGAGGGCCCACATCCGGATGACGTGCTGGTTGAACCGCGTGGTCGCACGGAAGCCGGCGGCCTCGAGGCCGCGGATACGTGCTTCTGCCGGGACGTACGCGCCGCTCGGAACGGCCTCGGCCGCCACTACGGCCGGGGTCGCGACTCCGAGGGCACCCTTCGCGGACTTCCGCTCGCACGCCGACGGATCGGCGGGGACGGAGGACACACGGGTGGTGCCGAACGGCCACGGCGCGCCGGGCAGGCGAACGAGGGCGTCCTGACAACGGACGGCTTTGGTCATCGGAAGTGCCAACATCGGATTCGCCTCCTCTCGGCGCGTACGGAGCCCTCGCGGACTCGGACAGACATGACGCGGCTCACCGGGTTCCGGGGGGAGAGCCCCCGGCCCCGCGGCCGTGGAAGCACGCTATGCGCATTCCTCCACCGCGCGCAAACTATTTTCCGGCGGTTTTTCCCGGACCCCGGGACTCCGCTTCGGACCGCTCCCCGAAGAGGTCCTCGAAGGCGTCGTCCGGGTCCCCCGGGGGGTCCTCCCCCGGATCCACCGGCTCCGGGTCGGGCTCGTCCACGGGACCGGCCCACGGGTCCCCCGCCTCCCCGGGCGCCTCCGGCCCCGGGTCCGTGGCCGGATCCGCCCCCGCCCCCGGCTCCGGATCGGCCGGCAGGCCGGCGCAGAGCCGCAGCACCTGGTCACCGAATTGGCGGAGCTTGTGCGGTCCCACCCCGGAGATGCGGGACAACTCCCGCATCTCCGAGGGCGAGGTCTCCGCGATCGCCATCAGGGTGACGTCGGTGAACACGGTGTACGCGGGGCGCCCGAGTTCCGTGGCGCGCTCCAACCGCCACTCGCGCAACCGCTCGTACAACCCCTCGTCCATCGTGGAGGGGCAGTCGGCGCAGCGGCGCAGCTTCAGCTCGGCCGCCTCGGTGAGGGTGCGTCCGCACACCCGGCACGGGACGGGTCCGCGCTGCCGCCGTCGGGAACCGGCACCCGCGCCGCGCTCCACTCCCCCGGCGCGCGCGCCGGCCGAGCCCCCGCGCGCCCCCGAACCGGGGCGCAGGCCCTCCAGGAAGCGGCTCGGGCGGCGCCCCGCGCGCCCACCCGGCGAGCGGGCCAGGGCCCAGGACAGCGAGAGCAGCTTCCGCGCCCGGGTCACCCCCACGTACAGCAGCCGCCGCTCCTCCTCGATCTGCTCGGGGGTGCGGGCGTAGGTGATCGGCAGCATCCCCTCGGTGAGTCCGACGAGGAAGACCGCGTCCCACTCCAGCCCCTTGGCGGTGTGCAGGGAGGCCAGGGTGACGCCGTCCACGGTGGGGGCGTGCTGGGCCCGGGCGCGCTCGTCCAATTCCTCCACGAAGTCCCGCAGCGACGCCTCCGGCCGGGCGGCGCCGAACTCCTCGGCCAGCCGCACCAGCGCGCGCAGGGACTCCCAGCGGTCGCGGGCCGCGCCCGAGCCGGTCGGGGGGTCGGGGGTCCAGCCGGTGCCGCCGAGCACAGCCGCGACCCGCTCCGCCAACCGCCGGTCCTCCAGACCCTCCAGCGCGGTGTCGTTGCCCCCGGCGCGCGAGGCCCCGCGCAGCGCCAGGCCCGCCTGCCGGATCTCCGGCCGCTCGAAGAACCGCTCGGCCCCCTTGAGCTGGTAGGGGACGCCCGCGTCGGCGAGGGCCTGCTCGTAGATCTCGGACTGGGCGTTGATCCGGAAGAGCACGGCGATCTCCGAGGCCGGGGTCCCCGCCGCGATGAGGTCGCGGACCCGCCGCGCGGTGCTCTCCGCCTCGGTCGGCTCGTCCGGGTGCTCGGCGAAGACCGGCTCGGGGCCCGGCGGACGCTGGGAGACCAGCTCCAGGCGGTGTTCGGCGGCCCGACCGCGTGCCTGCGCGAGGAGGCCGTTGGCCAGGTGCACGACCTGGGGCGTGGAGCGGTAGTCGCGCACCAGCTTGACCACCGTGGCCCCCGGATGGCGCAACCGGAAGTTCAACAGGTGGTCGGGGGTGGCGCCGGTGAAGGAGTAGATGGTCTGGCTCGCGTCCCCCACCACGCAGAGGTTGTCCCGGTCCCCCAGCCACAGCTCCAGCAGCCCCTGCTGCAGGGGGCTGACGTCCTGGTACTCGTCCACGACGAAGTGCTGGTACTGGCGGCGGACGGTGTCGGCGATGTCCGGACGTTCCTGCAGGATGCCGACGGTGAGCAGCAGGACGTCCTCGAAGTCGATCACCGAGCGGTCCTGCTTGAGCTGCTCGTAGGCGGCGTAGATCCGGCTGGTCTCGGCGGGGTCGCGCGGCGCCTCCCGGGAGGACTTGGCGACCGCCGCCGGGTAGTCCTCGGGGGTGGTGCGGGTGACCTTGGCCCACTCGATCTCGGAGGTGACGTCCCGCAGTTCGGCCCGCTCCAGCCGGATCCGGGACCGCGCGGCGGCCTCCGCCACCAGCTGGACCTTCCGCTCCACCAGGCGGGGCGGTTCGCCGCCGACGGCCTTGGGCCAGAAGTACTGGAGCTGGCGCAGCGCCGCCGAGTGGAAGGTGCGGGCCTGCACCCCGCCCGCGCCCAGGGCCCGGAGCCGGCCGCGCATCTCGCCGGCGGCCCGGGCGGTGAAGGTGACCGCGAGGACTCCGGCCGGTTGCAGCACGCCGGTGCGCACCCCGTAGGCGATGCGGTGGGTGATGGCGCGGGTCTTGCCGGTGCCGGCGCCGGCGAGGACGCAGACCGGTCCGCGCAGGGTGGTCGCGACGGCCCGCTGCTCGGGATCCAGCCCGTCGAGCACCGCCTCCGGGTCGGCCGGGGGCGCGGCTCCCGGCGGCGGGAGCGTCGGCGCGCCGGGCGGGGGCGCTCCGGCCGGGGAGCCGGGGTC
>NZ_VKHS01000503.1 GCF_014141525.1 Streptomyces calidiresistens | reverse complement strand
GCGGGTTCGGTGTTCCCACCGTCCTCTCGGTCCTCTCCGCCCTTCCCGCCCTTACCGCCCTCCCCGCCGCCCGGCGGGGAGGGCGGTAAGGGCGGGAAGGGCGGAGAGGACCGAGAGGACGGTGGGAACACCGAACCCGCGGCGGAGGGGGGCCGCGGCCGCGCGCTGTCCGCCGCCGCGCTCAACCTCTCCGGCCTCGCGGTCGGTTACCTGTACCTGCGCCGGTGGCGTCGCTTCGCCGTCGGCCTGGGCGGCATCCTGGTGCTGATCGCCTTCGCCGTCGGCACCGAGGCCCCCGGCGGCGCGGCGGTCTGGGGGCCGCTGTTCCTGCTGTGCGTGGCCGTCATGGTGGCCGACGCCCGGCGGTTGGGCCGTACCGGTCCCGACCCCCGCCCCGTCTGGCTGCCCCCGGCAGCCGCCGCCGTGCTCCTGGCCCTCGTGGCGTTCGGATACCTGTGGTACTCCGGGCTGCCCGAGCGGGAGATGGGGCGCGCCGACCGGGCCCACGCTGCCGGGGACTGCGAGAGCGCGGTCGAGCACTACGAGGCCGCGGTCTCCCCGCGTCACGCCCTGGCCTTCCACTCCCTGCGCGAGGTGTCGGCCCTGGGCGTGACCTCGTGCGAGGTGATGATCCGAGCGGAGGCCACGGCCGCGCGCGGGGCCCACGGCGAGGCCGCCGACGGGTACCGCGACTACCTGGACCTGCACGCGGGCCGTCCCCCCTGGACGGGGGCGGAGGACCGCCTGGTGGAGCTGCGGGCCGCGCACGCCGACGACCTGACCGGGAAGGTGCGCGAGGCGGCGGAGGTGATGCGGGGCACCGACAACCTCGACGCGGGCCTGGTCACCGAGGCGTTCGACGCCCGGGTGGTCCTGCGCGGGGAGCACCCCGACACCGACGCCGCGGCGGGCGTCCCCGCCGGTCTGGACGACCTCTACGACGCGGCCACCCCCGCCGTGGGCTCGGCCGAACACTGCGCGGCGGTCGGCCAACTGTGGGCGGTCACCGTCCTGCCCGGCAACACCGGGCTGCCCGACGAGTGGGTGGAGGGGGACGCCGAGCGGCTCGCCGATCGGGCCCGGGAACCGCTCCCCGCCGAACTGCGGGACTGCGCGATCGACCGGTACGGGGCGGGCGACATCCGGGGCGCGCTGGACCGTCTCGCCGAACTGGTCTCCGAGTTCCCCGACTCGGGCCCCGCCGATGACGCGCCGGAGACCCTGGAGGGCTTCCGCTCCGACCTCCACGACTCGCTCGACGGGGAGGCGGCGTGCGAGGTGTTCGACGACCTGGAGGCACTCACGGACCTCCCGTCCGCCCTGGAGGGCGGTGGTTTCGCCCGGATCCCGGACCGGGCGACCGACTCCCTGGGCGAGGCCTGGTTCCAGTGCGGCCTGGGGGCGTACGAGGCGGGTGACCACTCCCGGGCCGGCGAGCACCTGGAGCGACTGCTGGAGGAGCAGCCCGACCACCGCCGGGCGGATCGTGCCGAGGAGATCCTCATCGCGATCGAGATCGAGCGGATCACCGAGAGCGGCACCAACGAGCTGCCGCCGCCGTCGGTGTCCGGGAGCGGGCCGGCGGGCACGGCGAGCGTGACCATCATCAACGACTCCGACCAGCCGCTGGAGATCCTCTACACCGGCCCGCGGACCGGGAAGAGCTCCCTGGCCGCCTCCGGGTCCTCCGGCGGCAGGTGCCTGTCGCAGCAGGGGAAGCCGACGGTGACGCTCAGCCTCCCGCCGGGCAGCTACCAGGTGGTGGCCCGGGCCTCGGGCGGTGGCTTCGTGACCCCGTACCACGGCACCTGGGACCTGCGGGGCGGCACCTCCTACGGCGACTGCTACTACATCACCGACGCCTTCTCCGACCTGATCGAGCCCTGACGGCCGACCCGACCCGTTCCCACCGGGCCCCTCCCCGCGCCGGCGTCCGCGCCGACGCGGGGAGGGGCGTGCCGTCAGGCGTCCGCCCCCAGGCGTGCCCGCGCGTCGTCGAGGTCGAAGTCGGCCTCCGGGTAACGGGGGTCCATCTCCCGCAGGTGCTCCAGCAGCAGCCGTCCCACGGCCCAGTTCCGGTACCACTTGCGGTCCGCCGGCACCAGGTACCAGGGCGCGGCCTGTGAGGAGCAGCGCTCCAGTGCCACCTCGTAGGCCCGCCGGTAGTCCGGCCACAGGGCGCGGTCGGTGATGTCGTCGGGGGTGAACTTCCAGTGCTTGTCGGGGCGCTCCAGCCGCTTGACGAGTCGTTCGCGCTGCTTCTCCGGGCTGATGTGGAGGAACACCTTGACGAGGGTCAGCCCGTCGGCGACCAGGGACTCCTCCCACCAGCGGATCTCGGTGTACCGGCGCTCCACCACCTCCGGGGGCACCAGGTGGCGCACCCGGGGCACCAGCACGTCCTCGTAGTGCGAGCGGTCGAAGACACCGATCTCCCCGGCCATGGGCAGGGCCTGTCCGATCCGCCACAGGTAGTGCCTGCTGCGCTCCTCCTCGGTGGGGGCCTTGAAGCCCCGGATGCGGCAACCGGCGGGGTTGAGCCGGCTGATGACGTGCTTGACGGTGCCGCCCTTGCCGGAGGTGTCCATGCCCTGGAGGACCAGCAGCAGACGGCGCCGGTCGCCGGCGGTGCTCGCCGCGTGGAGTCGTTCCTGGAGTTCGGCGGCCTCCTCGCCCATCTCCTCCGCCTCGTCCGCGGCCCGCTCCTTGTCCCCGGCGAAGCCGGGGGTGACGGACGGGTCGTGCGCGGCGAGGTCCACCGGCTCGCCGGGGGGCAGGCGCAACAGGTCGCGCAGGGCGGGGCCGGGGTCGGAGGGCCGGATCGACCGTCCGGGGTCGGCGTCGTCCGGGCCCCCGCCGGCGGTTGGCCGATGGTCGGCGGTGTCGCCGTCGTGCCGTCCGTTCTCCCCGCCCATGGAAACCGGTCCCCTTCCGCCGTCCCGATCGGCGCGGCCTCTCCGGGGCCGCGCGGACCTTTCGAGGATGGTGTGCGCGGTGGGTTTTGGCTACGCGACGCGCCCGGCGTCGCCCTCACCGGTTCCGCCGGTGGGGCCGCCGCCCATCCGGCCCGCGTCCCGGGCCAGAGCGGTGAGTCGGGAGATCGCCCGGAAGTACTTCTTGCGGTAGCCGCCGGCCAGCATCTCCGGGGAGAAGAGGCGGTCGAAGGGGACGCCGGAGGCCAGCACCGGTATCTCCCGGTCGTAGAGCCGGTCGGCGAGCACGACCAGCCGCAGCGCCGTGGACTGGTCGGGCACGGCGTCCACGCCGGTCAGGCACACGGCGGTGACGCCGTCGCACAGCGCGCCGTACCGGCTGGGGTGCACCCGGCCCAGGTGGGCCAGCAGGTCGGGGAAGGCGTCCAGGGACGCGCCGGGGGTCTCGGCGGCGGCCCGCTCCACGGCGCCGTCGGTCGCCGGGGCCGGGGCCTCGGGCAGCCCTCGGTGACGGTAGTCCTCGCCGTCGATCCGCAGGGGGCGGAAGTGCGCGGACAGACCCTGGATCTCGCGCAGGAAGTCGGCGGCGGCGAAACGGCCCTCGCCCAGGCGGTCGGGCAGCGTGTTGGAGGTCGCGGCCAGCGCCACACCGCGCTCGACGAGGCGCGAGAGGAGGCTGGAGACCAGCACGGTGTCGCCGGGGTCGTCGAGCTCGAACTCGTCGATGCACAGCAGCCGGTGCCCGGCCAGGGTGTCCACGGTGCGCCGGAAGCCCAGCGCGCCCACGAGATTGGTCAGCTCCACGAAGGTGCCGAACGCCTTGTGCTCCGCGGGGGCGGGGGTGGCGTGCCACAGGGAGGCCAGCAGGTGGGTCTTGCCCACGCCGTAGCCGCCGTCGAGGTAGACACCGCGCGGCCCGTCGCCGCCGGTGTCCCGGGAGCGGCGGCGGAACAGGCCGCGCAGACCGCCCGGGGCCGGACCGGTGTCCCCGAGGCGGCCGGCGAACTCCTCCAGCACCCGCACCGCCTCCCGCTGGCTCGGCTGCCCGGGGTCGGGGATGTAGGTGGCGAAGCGCACCGCGTCGAAGCGCGGCGGCGGCACCATCTCGGCGACCAGCCGCTCGGCGGGGACCTGCGGGGTGCGGGAGCACAGCGACGCGGGGCCGGCCGTTGGCACCGGGTTCCCGGTGTCGGCGGGGGGCCGGGAGGTGTCGGCGGGCC
>NZ_VKHS01000502.1 GCF_014141525.1 Streptomyces calidiresistens | reverse complement strand
AGGTCGGCCACCTCCCGCCCCCCGATCGCCTCCGGCCCGACCAACTCGTACACCCGCCCCGCGTGCGGGGAGCGCGTCCCGGGGGCGGCCGGGGCGCCCACCGCCTCGTGCACCTCGACCACCACCCGGGCCGCGGCCTCGGCCAATTCCTCGCGGGAGACCGCCGCCAGCCGTCCCTCCCCCAGCGGGAGGGTGATCCGCCCCTCCCCGTCCGGCGCTGCGAGGGCGGCGAGGAGTTCGACGTACAGGCCGTTGCGCAGGATCGTCCATCCCGTCCGGCCCTCCCGCAGCCGGCGCTCGGTCCAGCGGTGCGGCAGCGCGTACGGCAGGTGGTCCCCCGCCCCGGTGAGCGAGGTGTACACGATGTGCCGGACGCCGGCCCGTTCGGCGGCGTCCACGGCGGCGCCGTGCCGGGCGATCACCGTGTCGTCCTCGCCGTACCCGGCCGAGATCAGCAGCAGCGTCCGCACCCCGGCGAACCCCTCGCGCAACGAGGCCGGATCGTCGAAATCGATCCGGCGCGCCGGAAGGCCCGCCGGCACCTCCTCCGGGTGCCTGCTGCCGGCGATCACCTCCTCGCGTCCCGCCAGCCGCCCGGCGATCACCCCGCCCAGCCCTCCGCCCACACCGGTGACCATCAGCACGGCTTTTCTCCACTTCTCCACCGTTTCGCGGTGGTTCCCCTCCATGACCAGCTCATCATCGGTAACCTCGTCCCGGGACGGAAGGAGGCACTTTCGTGTCGGAGACGCACACCGGGGTAACCACCCCACGGCCCGGGTCGCCCCCCGGGGCCGCCGGGGAGCCCGTCATCTCCTGCGGCGAGGAACACGAGGACTGCGGCATCCGCGACGTGCTGGACCGCATCGGCGACAAGTGGTCGGTGCTGGTCATCGTCGAACTCGCCGCCGGCACCCGCCGCTTCCGTGAACTCCTGCGCGCCGTCCCCGGCATCTCGCAACGGATGCTCACCCTCACCCTGCGGCGCCTGGAACGCGACGGTTTGGTGCACCGCACGGTCCATCCGACCGTGCCGCCCCGGGTGGAGTACCGGCTCACCGCCATGGGGCACGGTCTGACCCTGCTCCTCAAGGGCCTCGCCGACTGGTCCGCCGACCACCGCGCGGCCATCGCCGCCTCCCGCCGCCGCTGGGACGCCGAGCACCCGGAGGCGGACATCCGCTGAGGCGCGGCCCGATACGGTGGGGGCGTGTTCTCCCCCGAGGGTCCGACGTTCCGCGAACTCGCCGTGCAGGCGCTCTCCTCCACCGAGCGCGGGTACGACCTGCTGGCGCCGAAGTTCGACCACACGCCGTTCCGCACGCCGGACCGGGTGGTGGACGCCGTCGGCGACGTGCTGTGGCGGCTGGGCCCCTTCGGCACCGGCCTCGACGTGTGCTGCGGCACCGGCGCCGGGACGACGATGCTGCGCGGGGTGTGCCGGGATCGGGTGGTGGGGGTGGACTTCAGCGCGGGGATGCTGGAGGTCGCCCGGGAGATCGTGCCCAAGCCCCCCGGCGCCGTCCCCATCGACTGGGTGCGGGCCGACGCCCGCCGCCTGCCGTTCACCCCCAAGGGCGCCTTCGACATCGCGATCTCGCTCGGCGCCTTCGGGCACTTCCTGCCCGCCGAGCGGCCGGGCCTCTTCGCCGGGGTGCGGGACGCGCTGCGGCCCGGCGGGCGGTTCGTCTTCCCCGTCGCGGCGCCGCTGCCGCCGACCTCGCGGGAGTTCTGGCTGCTGCGCGGCTTCGACGCCGCCATGCGGGTGCGCAACGCGCTGTGGCGGCCCCCGTTCGTCATGTACTACGGCACCTTCCGGCTCCCGGATGTACTGGCGGACCTGCGCGGGGTCGGCTTCGACGTCGAGGCCCCGGCGCTGGAGGCCCTCGGCCGACGCCCCGACGGCTCCCCCCGCTGCCGCCTGGTCCTCGCCACCCGCCGCTGACGGTCGGGCGCCGGCGCGCGCCCGGGGTCGGCGTCCGCCCGGCCCCGGGCCCCGCGACGCGGGATCGACCGAGGACACACACGACCGGGGAAAGGAGCCGGTGGCCCGCCGCCGTCCCCCGCACCCTCTCCACCGAACACCCGGAGGTGCGATCCGACGTGGCGGAGGGGAAATGGAAGCCCGACCCCCGGGCCCTCATGTGGTGCTCCGGATCGGCGAACGAGGAGGAGATCGGTGAGGGGATCGGAGCCGACTTCCCCAACCGGGTTCGGGGGCGGTTGGGGGAGGGGAGCGAGGAGTACCGGAGGACGATGACCGAGATCGCGATCGAGTCGACCCTCTTCTCCCCGATGAACGCGGCGAGGGAACTGGGGACGTGCTTCCCACCTCCCGGGGAGCCCGTCGATCACGGGCCCGGGGCATGGTTCTCCACCACACCCCACCTGCTCTGTGAGGGGAGTCGCGCCACACCGCCCGACGGGGAGCGTCCCGTGCCCGCGCGGCCGACCGGTGGGCCGGTCGGCCGCGCGGGCTGATACACCACCGGCATGGACCATCGGTTCATCGCACGGGTGGCGAGCGCGGAGACGGATCCCGACGGCGACTTCCCCGAACCCGGGGTCGCGGAGCACCGGAACGGCGACGGCTTCTTCCCGTCCTTCATGTGCGAGGGCGGGGAGCCGGACGAGCAGGACGTCTCCTCGGACCTGGACACCCACTGCCCGGTCGCCGCCGCCCAGGGCACGGCGTACGGCCGGCGGGAGGCCCGACCGATCCGCGTCGCGCTCTGACGACCGGGGGGCCGGCCGGCTCCACCACTACCCGGCCGGCACGATCCGTTGGACGGCCGCCACCACGAGTTCTTCCCGCTCCTCCTCCGTGAAGACCTCCGGCAGGGTGAGCTGTTCGACGATCAGCCAGTTCAGGGTGAGCATCAGCAGCTTGACCGTCGTGGCGTCGCCGGGGAATCCGGACGCCTCGTGGTGGGCGATGTTGGCGTCGACGTCGGCCCGGACCCGTTCGGTGAGGACCCTCCGCAGTTCGGGACGGCGGGTGGCCTCCAGGCGGAGTTCGAGCAGCGCGAGGTAGCCGGTGCGGAAGGAGGAGACGCGGCCGACGAGTTCGCGCATCAGCTCCGTGTAGGTCTCCCGGTCGCGGGGGGCGGTGCGGTGGCGGGCGAGGGCGGCCTCGCCCGGGTGCAGCCGCTCGTAGACGCGGGCGCCGGCGCCGGTGAGCAGCTCGTCGCGGTTGGCGAAGTAGTTGGAGGCGGTCCCCGGCGGTACGGCGGCCTCGGCGTCCACCGCCCGGAAGGTCAGACCCCGGGCCCCCTCGCGTGCCAGCACCTCGATCGCCGCGTCGACCAGGGCCGTGCGCCGCTGCTCGTTCCGCCTCACCATTGACACCACTCCACGTGTAGTACTACGGTCGCGCCACTTCAATCAGAGTACTACGACTGGAGTTGTCAAAGGATGCGAAAGCTCGTCTATTACGTCGCCGCCACGCTCGACGGCCGCATCGCCGGCCCCGGCGGGGAGTACGACTTCTTCCCCCCGGGCGAGGGAGAACAGGGTGCCGCCTACTCCTCGTGGATGAACACGCTGTACCCCGACACGGTCCCCACCGCCGCCCGCGCCGCCGTCGGCCTCGCCGACACACCCCATCGGCGTTTCGACACCGTCGTCATGGGCCTCGGCGCCTATCGCCCCGCCCTCGACCACGGGATCACCAGCCCGTACGCCCACCTGCGGCAGTACGTGGTCTCCGGCACGCTCGCACCCGACATCGACCCGGCCGTCACCGTCGTCCCGGACGACCCGATCGGCCTGATCCGCGAACTCAAGCGGGAGGAGGGCAACGACTCGGACATCTGGCTCTGCGGCGGGGGAAAGCTCGCGGGGACCCTCCTGCCCGAGATCGACGAACTGGTGATCAAGAGCTACCCCGTGGTCGCCGGCGCCGGGATCCCGCTCCTCGACGGCGCCTTCGACCCCACCCTCTTCGAGGTCGCCCACCGCACCGCCTTCCCCCACGGCGTCACCGTCACCCGCCTCACCCGCGCCGGGTGACGGACTCCCCCATCGAATCCCCGGGCCCTCGATCCCCTCGACCGAACGAATCCGAACGCGCGGATGAGGGGTGACCACCACCCGTTCGGCGGGTCCGGTCCCTTTCCCGCCGGCACACTCCCGGGAGAAAGGGCCCGGATGGGGCCCGGGCCAGGCGGGGGCGGTGGGG
>NZ_VKHS01000501.1 GCF_014141525.1 Streptomyces calidiresistens | reverse complement strand
GGCCTCCCCCCTGCGGACCCGCCCCGCGCCGGACATACCATGCGGGAATGCGTATCGACGGTCTCCAGCCGGCTCCGTTCCGTGCCCTCCGCTACGCGTCGGCCCGGGTCGGCGGGCTGGCCGCCGTGACCTCCCCTCCCTACGACGTCGTGGTGCGCCCCGACGGCCTGCGCGAACTGCGCTCCTCCGACCCCCACAACATCGTCCACCTCACGCTCCCCGGCAACGGCGGCGAGGAGGACGGGCACGCCCGGGCCCGGGCCACCCTGCACGAATGGGTGCGCGACGGGGTCCTGATCCGGGATGCCGAGCCGGCGCTCTACGTCTACGCGCAGGAGGGGAACGGCCTCTCCCAACGCGGGGTGATCGCCACCGTGCCGGTCACCGACCCGGAGACGGGGGTGATACTGCCGCACGAGGACGTCATGCCCGACGTGGTCGCCGAGCGGGCGGCCCTGCTGCGCACCACCGAGGCCCACCTGGAGCCCCTCCTGCTGACCTATCCGGGCGAGCCCGGCCCCGAGGCCCCCGGCGGCCCCACCGCGACCGTCATCGAGCGGGTGACGGCCCGTCCCCCGCTGACGGACATCCGCACCGACGACGGGATGCGGCACCGCCTGTGGGCGCTCACCGATCCCGCCGACCACGCCCGGATCCGCGCGGACCTGTCGCGCTGCCGCGCCCTGATCGCCGACGGCCACCACCGGTGGGCCGCCTACCGTCACCTCCGGGACGAGAACCCGAGCGGCGCCGGGGGCGACCCCGACGACTCCCCCCGACGACGCGGTCTGGTGCTCCTCGTGGACTCCACCCGCCACTCCCCGGAGGTGCGGGCGATCCATCGCGTGCTGCCGGGCCTCCCGCTCGACCGGGCGCTCGCCCTGGCCGGAAAGGCCTTCCGTGTCGGGCCGGCCCTTCCCGCGGGGGAGGCGACGGCCCTGCTGCGGGACACCCCCGGTCCGGCTCTTCTGCTGACCGACGGACGGCCGGCCGGGGGCACGGGGGAACCGACGGCCCACCTGGTGGATCGCCCGGCGCCGGAGCTGCTCGCCGCCCGCATCCCCGGGGACCGTCCCGAGGCGTGGCGCCTGCTGGACGCCACCGTCCTGCACGGGATCCTGCTACCCGTGGTGTGGGGGGTGGCGGATTCCGCCGAGGAGATCCGCTATCTCCACGACCGGGACAGCGCCCTGGCCGCCGCGGCCCGGGCCGGGGGCACGGCGGTGCTGATGCGTCCCGTGGCCGAGCGAACCGTGCGGGAACTCGCCGAACAGGGGGTCACCATGCCCCGGAAGTCCACCTCCTTCGGTCCCAAACCCGCCACCGGCCTGGTGCTGCGCCCGCTGTGGGACGAGGTCTGAGAACTCCCCGTGACCCGAACCCCGCGGAAACGGCCCCGGGGGCGGAACGCGTCACTGTTCCGCCCCCGGGGCCGTTGAGGTGGAGGTGGGCTCCCGGGAGCCCACCTCCACCGGCGCATCACTGCCGACCGATCTCCCGATAGTCGGGCTCGTCGGTGAGATCGTCCAGCTCGTCCGAGGGCTCCGGAACGGGTCGCTCCTGCTCCGTACGCGTCCCGCTCCCCCGCTCCTCGGAGCCGGGCCGGACCGCCGCGTCGCCCTCGCCCTCCTCGGCGTCCGGGGTACCCATCCCCGCTTCCTCGTCGGGGGCATCGGCGAGGTCCGTTTCCTCGGCCTCGGGGTCCAGTGCGTCCGTGAACTCCACTCCGTCCAACTCGGCCAGCCGGTCCGAGGCGTCCGTGGCTCCGCTCTGGTCGGCCTCCACGGCCTTGGCGAACCACTCGCGGGCCTCCTCCTCGCGCCCCACGGCCAACAGGGCGTCGGCGTAGGCGTAACGGAGTCGGGCCGCCCAAGGCTGCACGGTGCGGGAAGCCAGTTCGGGGCTCTGCAGGGTCACCACCGCCGCCTCGTTCTGACCCATGTCACGACGGGCACCGGCTGCCACCAGGCGCATCTCCACCTGGCCGGCCTTGTCCAGCTTGGCGACCTCCGGCTCACCGGCCATGGCCAGGGCCCGCTCCGGACGCCCCAGCCCCCGCTCGCAGTCGGCCATGACGGGCCACAGGTGGGGCGAACCCGTCATCCGACGGGCCGCCCGGAACTCCGCCAGGGCCTCCGCGTACTTGGCGACGCCGTAGGAAGCGAAGCCGGCGGCCTCCCGAACCGCGGCCACCCGCGAGGCCAGGCGCAGGGCCACCCGGGAGTAGCCGTAGGCGGCCTCGGGGTCATCGTCCAGCAACCGGGCCACCATCACCAGGTTCCGGGCCACGTCCTCCGCGAGCGTCTTGGGCAGGCTCATCAACTCCTGCCGCACCTCGCGGTCGATCTCCTCCCCCGTGACGTCCTCGGGGATGGGGAGCCGGCGCACCGGCTCGCGGTCACGTCCCGTCTCACGACGGTCGTCCTCCCCGCGGCGGCCGTAGCCACCGGGTCCACCGGAGCGGTGATCGCCGCGACCGCCGCGGTCCCCACCGAAACGGCGGTCGCGGTCGTCGCGGTGGGGACGGTTCTCCCGATGGGGAGGGCGTCCACCCCGATCGCGGTCACGGTCCCCGGAGAACGAACGCCGGTCCCCGTCATCACGTCGGAAGCCGCCCGGCCGGTCATCACGGCGGAAACCACCGGGCCGGTCATCGCGCCGGTCATCACGCCGGAAGCCGCCCGGCCGGTCATCACGGCGGGGGAAGGAACGCCCGTCACGGTCATCGCGCCGGAAACCACCGGGCCGATCGTCACGGCGGTCATCACGGTGGGGACGGTTCTCCCGGTAGGGAGGACGGCCACCCCGATCACGGTCACGGTCCCCGGAGAACGAACGCCGCTCCCCCTCATCCCGCCGGAAACCACCCGGCCGGTCATCACGCCGGTCATCCCGCCGGAAACCGCCCGGCCGGTCATCACGCCGGTCATCACGCCGGAAGCCGCCCGGCCGGTCATCACGCCGGTCATCCCGCCGGAAACCGCCCGGCCGGTCATCACGCCGGTCGTCGCGCCGGAAACCACCGGGCCGATCGTCGCGGCGGTCGTCGCGCCGGAAACCACCGGGCCGATCGTCGCGGCGGTCATCACGGTGGGGACGGTTCTCCCGGTAGGGAGGACGGCCACCCCGATCACGGTCACGGTCCCCGGAGAACGAACGCCGCTCCCCCTCATCGCGCCGGAAACCACCCGGCCGGTCATCACGCCGGTCATCACGCCGGTCATCACGCCGGAAGCCGCCCGGCCGATCGTCACGCCGGTCATCGCGTCGGAAGCCGCCCGGCCGGTCATCACGGCGGGGGAAGGAACGCCCGTCACGGTCATCGCGCCGGAAACCACCGGGGCGGTCATCGCGGCGGTCGTCACGGTGGGGACGGTTCTCCCGGTAGGGAGGACGGCCACCCCGACCACGGTCACGGTCCCCGGAGAACGAACGCCGCTCCCCCTCATCCCGCCGGAAACCACCCGGCCGGTCATCACGGAATCGGGCTCGACGCTCGCCATCACGCTCGGCCCGCCCCTGGCGGTAGTCCGAGGATCCGCGGTCGTCGCCACGGTCGGTGCGCCTGTCACGTCGGTCGTCGCGGTCGTTCCGGCCGCCACGATCGCGGGAATCCCCACCGCGTCCCCGGCGGTCCCCCCGGAACCCGCTACCGCCCCGGTCGCCCGTATTCCGCTTCTCAGAAGCGTTTTCGAAAGAGTCGGACATGAGAGATGACTCCTGTCATGAAATGGTGCGTGGGGCCTCTCTCCGGGTTCACTGGACCACGTGACGCCACACACATATGAAAAACGAAAAGAACCCCGGCTCCCGGCTGTACGCCGGGAACCGGGGTTCCCTTCACAGATTGTTCGGCGGCGACCTACTCTCCCACACGGTCCCCCGTGCAGTACCATCGGCGCTGAAAGGCTTAGCTTCCGGGTTCGGAATGTAACCGGGCGTTTCCCCTTCGCCATGACCACCGAAACTCTTTCGGATATGCCCGTCGTCACGAACGACGGTCAACCAAAACAGCAACTGGCGAACAAGCACACTCTTCAGTTGAGCACTGGTTCCACCGGAAACATGGTTGTTATCCGGGAACCACACAGTGGACGCGAGCACCTGAGGACAAGCCCTCGGCTTATTAGTACCGGTCAACTCCACCCCTCACAGGGCTTCCATCTCCGGCCTATCAACCCCGTCGTCTACAGGGAGCCTTACCCCATCAAA
>NZ_VKHS01000500.1 GCF_014141525.1 Streptomyces calidiresistens | reverse complement strand
GCCCCGGCCACACCCTCGCCGCGGTCCGGGAGCCTTCCGGGTTCCGCCGTCGGGTCCGGCACCCCGGCCGGATCGGCGACCCCCCGGCGTCCCGTCGCGCCCCGGGCCGCGTCCGTGGTCGGCGAAGCGAGCCCCCGCGCCGCCGGCTCCCCCGGGGCGGGCGCCTCCCCGGGGGGATCGCCCGGGCCGGGGAAGCCGATCCACCCCGTGGTTCCGGCTCCCCCTCTCCCCGGTCACGATGGGGCCCGCGGGGAGGATTCCCCGGAGGGCCTCCGGCCCCCGGGCGCCGTCGACACCGACCCCCCGGAGGAGGGGGGAGTCGACATCCCCGCGCTCCCGCTCCCCCTCTCACGGTCGCTGGAACGCGCGAGAAGGTTCTCTCCCGGCACGACTTCGACCGGCGAAAGGCGGGGCTCGCTGGTTCACCACCCCGGGGACATGGCAGTCTGTGATTCCACGAAGGCTGCGCATGTCGAGGAGAGTGAGCCAGTGCGGTCCGACGCCAACATCGCCGGCCCGACGGCCGAGCCGGTCCCCGGTCCCCGGAGCGAGAACGGGGACGCTCCCGGCGGCGCCGTCGATCTCGGTCGCGCCGCGCCCTCGACCTCCGGCGACCTGCCGGTCGGTCGGGCCGCCCAACAGGCGGTCGCCGCCCTCCACCGCAACGGCGGCTCCCTTCCCCGTCCGGACCGGACCCGGATCATGATCGTCGCCAACCAGAAGGGCGGCGTCGGAAAGACCACCACGACGGTCAACCTCGCCGCCTCCCTCGCCCTGCACGGGGCCCGGGTGCTGGTGATCGACCTCGACCCCCAGGGCAACGCCTCCACCGCGCTGGGGATCGACCACCACGCCGAGGTGCCCTCCATCTACGACGTCCTCGTCGAGGGCAAGCCCCTGGCGGACGTGGTGCAGCCGGTCACCGACGTGGAGGGGCTCTTCTGCGCCCCGGCCACCATCGACCTGGCCGGCGCCGAGATCGAGCTCGTCTCGCTGGTCGCCCGGGAGAGCCGCCTGCGCCGCGCCCTGGAGGCCTACGAGCAGCCGCTCGACTACGTCTTCATCGACTGTCCGCCCTCCCTGGGGCTGCTCACGGTGAACGCCCTGGTCGCCGGAGCCGAGGTGGTCATCCCGATCCAGTGCGAGTACTACGCCCTGGAGGGGCTCGGTCAACTGCTGCGGAACGTGGAGCTGGTGCGGGGGCACCTCAATCCCGATCTGCACGTCTCCACCATCCTGCTGACGATGTACGACGGCCGCACCCGGCTCGCCTCGCAGGTCGCCGAGGAGGTTCGCAGCCACTTCGGCCACGAGGTGCTGAGGACGAACATTCCCCGGTCCGTCCGCATCTCCGAGGCGCCCAGTTACGGTCAGACCGTTCTCACCTACGACCCGAGCTCCAGTGGGGCGCTGTCCTATCTGGAAGCCGCTCGGGAGATCGCGCTGCGCGGCAGCGGCGCGCAGCAGAGCACACACGCCACGGTGGAGGGCCCCCAGTGAGTGAACGACGCAGAGGACTCGGACGAGGCCTGGGGGCATTGATCCCCGCCGCGCCGGCCGGCGACGACAGGCCACCGGCCGCGCCGCCCCGGGACGACGCGACGGAGACCGCGGACACCGGGGCGGTGGAGGCCCGGACCGGGGCGTCCACCTCTCCGGGGACGGTGCCCCCGGTGCTCCCCCGGGGCCGCGGCGCGATCCCGGCCCGTCCGGTGGGTGTGCCCGAGCCGGGCGCCGCCCCCGATTCCTTCCCGGTGCCCGGCGCGCCACCGGTGCGGGGGACGGCGGCGGAGATCGCCGTCGCGGCCGGACGGGAAGCGGGGACGGACGGCGGTGCCCTCGCCGACCCCCTCGCCGGGACGGTGGACGGCGCGCACTTCGCCGAGCTTCCCCTCGACGCCATCGCCCCCAACCCCCGGCAGCCGCGCGAGGTCTTCGACGAGGACGCCCTGGCCGAGCTGGTGACCTCCATCAAGGAGGTCGGCCTCCTCCAGCCCGTCGTGGTGCGCCGTCTGGAATCCGGCCGCTACGAGCTGATCATGGGCGAGCGGCGGCTGCGGGCCTGCCGGGAGGCGGGACTGACCGCCATTCCCGCCATCGTCCGCTCCACCGAGGACGATCGGCTGCTGCTCGACGCGTTGCTGGAGAACCTGCACCGCGCCCAGCTCAACCCCCTGGAGGAGGCGGCCGCCTACGACCAGCTGCTGCGCGACTTCAAGTGCACCCACGACGAGCTCGCCGACCGCATCGGCCGTTCGCGCCCCCAGGTCTCCAACACCCTGCGGCTGCTCAAGCTCTCCCCCGCGGTGCAGCGCCGGGTCGCGGCGGGTGTTCTCTCGGCCGGTCACGCCCGGGCGCTGCTGTCCGTGGACGACCCGGAGGAGCAGGACGCCCTGGCGTACCGGATCGTCGCCGAGGGGCTCTCGGTGCGGGCCATAGAGGAGATCGTCACCCTGCGGGCCCGGGAGAACGGCAAGCCCGCCAAGGCGCGGGGTCCCCGTCCCGGACGACGGATCTCCCCCGCCCTGGAGAACCTCGCGGGTCGGCTCTCCGACCGCTTCGAGACCCGGGTGAAGGTCGACCTGGGGCAGAAGAAGGGCAAGATCGTCGTCGAGTTCGCCTCGATGGAGGATCTCGAACGCATCCTCGGTCAGTTGGCGCCGGGGGAGAACAAGGTGCTGGAGGAACAGCTCTCCGCCGGACCCGCCGAGGGCGAGGAGAACACCTGACGGACCCGGCACCGGGGGCGGGTTCCGCCGCTCGCCCCCGGAGGGCCACGACGGGACACGGGCCGGTGCGGGACCTTTTCGGGGGTCCCGTGCCGGCCCCGGCTTTTCCGGTCCCCCCGGCCCCTCCACCGGGCGGTCGTCGTGCCGTTCCCCTGCCCCGCGGTCCGGGGTCCCCACCGGGGCGGAAGGGGGCCCGGGGAGCCGCTTCCTCCCGGCTGTTTCGTCCCGTTCTGGCTACCATGGGAGGCATGGGGCGCCAGCTTGTGCCGCTCGACCTGGAGACTGTGCCCGATCTACCGGTGCGCTGTCTGTCCTGCGTCTTCTGGGAGATGGAGCCGGTGGAGGCGGCGCTCGTTCGACGGCGGGGGCAGGCCCTGCTGGAGAAGGAGGCCTGGCTCTCCTCCGTGCTGCTGGAGTGGGGCACCTGCGGCAGGGTGGCCTACATCGACCACAATCCGGTCGGGTTCGTGAGTTACGCGCCGCCCGACGCGGTGCCGAGGGCGCCGCTCTTCTCCAGCGGACCGGTCTCGCCCGACGCGGTCCTGCTGATGACCTCCTGGCTCCATCCCGAGGCACGGGGCCAGGGGCTGGGGCGCGCGCTGCTCCAGGCGGCGGCCAAGGACGTGCTCGGACGGGGCTTTCGCGCGATGGAGGCGTTCGGGGCCTCTCCCGCCGCGGCGTCCGGGTGTGTCCTGCCGGTCGGCTACCTGGAGGAGGTGGGTTTCCGGGTGGTGCGTGATCATCCGGTGTATCCCCGCCTGCGGATGGATCTGCAGACCCTGGCCGACCGCATCGCGGAGATGGGGGCCCTCCTCGATCGGCTTCTGGGCGGTGCCCGCCTGCCCGCCCCGGGCGTCGTCCGGCCCTCCGGGGCCTGAGTCCCGCCCCGTCGGGCTCCGGGGCGCGGCGCGGGGCCGGCCACCTCGCTCACGGGTGGGGAACGGGTCACGATCGCGGTGCGGGGCACCCGACGGTTCCGGCCCGCGTTTCACGTGAAACGGCGCTCCCCGGGGAGCGCGAGTCCGCGGGGTCACCGGCGCGGGGCGAACGAACGGAAGGGGCCGGGGAGGGTGAACCCTCCCCGGCCCCTTCCGGATCCGGGACTCAGGCCAGGAACTCGGCCAGGTCCCGCTCGATGGCACCCTTCGGCTTGGCGCCCACGATGGTCTTCACCACCTCGCCACCGCGGTACACGTTCATCGTCGGGATCGACATCACGCCGTACTTGGCGGTGATCTCCGGGTTCTCGTCGATGTTGAGCTTCGCGATCACCAGCTTCTCGGAGTGCTCGCTCGCGATGGCCTCGAGAGCGGGCGCCACCTGACGGCAGGGACCGCACCACTCGGCCCAGAAATCCACCAGCACGGGCTTGTCGCTCTTCAGGACGACTTCCTCGAAGTCCTTGTCGGTGACGGTGACGGTCGCACCGGCCATGGTTCTCTCCTCAGGGTTGGAGTCGGGTGGGGTGAGGGGATGGGCAGCGG
>NZ_VKHS01000050.1 GCF_014141525.1 Streptomyces calidiresistens | reverse complement strand
CCACCCACCCGGCCCCGGGTCACGCGCCGATCCCCGCCGGCGCGACCCGCCGCGTGGACACCCCCCTGGCCGAAGCCCCCGCCGAGTACGACTACCTGATCGTCGGTGGCGGCACCGCCGGCTCGGTCCTCGCCAACCGCCTCACCGAGGACGCCGACGTCACCGTGGCGCTGATCGAGGGCGGCCCGAGCGACCTGGACCGGCCCGACGTGCTGACCCTGCGCCGCTGGATGGGCCTGCTCGGCGGCGAGCTCGACTACGACTACCCCACCGTCCCGCAGCCGCGCGGCAACTCCCACATCCGGCACAGCCGCGCCCGGGTCCTGGGCGGCTGCTCCTCGCACAACACCCTGATCTCCTTCAGGCCGCTGCCCTCGGACTGGGACGAGTGGCAGGAACTGGGGGCCGACGGCTGGAACGCCGCCGTCATGGACCCCTACTACGACCGGCTGCTGAACAACATCGTCCCGGTCGCCGAGAAGGACCGCAACGCCATCGCCCGGGACTTCGTCGCCGCCGCCCGCGACGCCCTGGACGTGCCGGAGATCGAGGGCTTCAACGCCGCGCCGTTCACCGAGGGCGTCGGCTTCTTCGACCTGGCCTACCACCCCGAGGACAACAGGCGTTCCTCCGCCTCGGTCGCCTACCTCCACCCGCACCTGATCGCCGGCGACCGCCCGGGGCTCACCCTCCTGCTGGAGACGTGGGCCCACCGCCTGGAGTTCGAGGGCGAGCGGGTGACCGGGGTGCGGGTGCGCGGCGCCGACGGCACCGACCGGCTGCTGACCGCCCGCCGCGAGGTGGTGCTGTGCGCGGGCGCCGTGGACACCCCCCGGCTGCTGCTGCTCTCCGGCGTCGGACCCGCCGGGGACCTGGGGAAGCTGGGCATCGAGGTGCGGCACGACCTGCCGGGCGTGGGCGAGAACCTGATCGACCACCCCGAGTCGGTGATCGTCTGGGAGACCGACGGGCCGATCCCGGAGAACTCCGCGATGGACTCCGACGCGGGCCTGTTCGTGCGGCGCGACCCCGCGTCCCCGGGGCCGGACCTGATGTTCCACTTCTACCAGATCCCCTTCACCGACCACCCCGAGCGGCTGGGCTGGGAACGGCCCGCGCACGGCGTGTCGATGACGCCGAACATCCCCAAGCCGCGCAGTCGCGGCCGGCTGTACCTGACCAGCGCCGACCCGGAGGTCAAGCCCGCGCTGGACTTCCGGTACTTCACCGACGAGGACGACGAGGACGCCCGTACGCTGGTGGACGGCGTGCGCCTGGCCCGCCGGATCGCCGCGAGCGAACCGCTGGCCGGTTGGCTGACCCGGGAGGTCTTCCCCGGCCCGGAGGTCACCGGGGACGAGGAGCTGAGCGCGCTGATGCGTTCGGTCGCCCACACCGTCTACCACCCCGCCGGCACCTGCCGCATGGGAGCCGCCGACGACGAGCTCGCGGTGGTGGACCCGCAGCTGCGGATCCGGGGGCTGTCCGGCATCCGGATCGCGGATGCCTCGGTGTTCCCGACCCTGCCGGCGGTGAACCCCATGCTCGGCGTCCTGATGACCGGGGAGCGGGCCAGTGACCTGATACGCGAGACCCACCGTGGAGGAGACCGCGCATGACCGACCGCACCGGTACCGAGGGGACCCGCCCCGACACCCGACCGCCCACCGATACCCCGGGCACCACCGATATCCCGGGTACCACCGGCACCCCGGGCACCGCCACCGGCACGCACGACCCGGTGTTCTCCGTGCGCGGCCTGTGGAAGGTCTTCGGCCCCGGCGCCGAGCGCGTGCCCGGTGACCCGGACCTCGCCGCCCTCCCCCCGGCGGAACTGACCGCCCGCACCGGCTGCACCGCCGCCGTGCGCGACGTCTCCTTCGAGGTCCGCCCCGGCGAGTGCTTCGTGGTGATGGGCCTGTCCGGCTCCGGCAAGTCCACCCTGGTGCGCTGTCTGACCCGGCTCATCGAACCCACCGCCGGCGAGTTGGAGATGGACGGCGAGGACGTGCTGGCCATGGACCGCCACCGGCTGCGCGAACTGCGTCGGCACCGCGCCGCCATGGTCTTCCAGCACTTCGGGCTGCTGCCGCACCGCAACGTGCTCGACAACATCGCCTACGGCCTGCGTATCCAGGGCGTGCCGAAGGAGGAACGCCGCGAGCGGGCGGCCGCGATGGCCGCCAAGGTCGGCCTCGCCGGTCTGGAGCACCGCCGCCCCGGCCAGCTGTCCGGCGGCCAGCAGCAGCGGGTGGGCATCGCCCGCGCCCTGGCCGTGGACCCCGAGGTGATGCTGTTCGACGAACCGTTCAGCGCCCTGGACCCGCTGATCCGCCGCGACATGCAGGAGGAGGTGCTGCGACTGCGCCGGGAGGAGGGCCGCACGATGGTCTTCATCACCCACGACCTCAACGAGGCGCTGCGCATCGGCGACCGCATCGCCCTGATGCGCGACGGCGGCATCGTGCAGCTCGGCACCCCGGAGGAGATCGTCTCCTCCCCGGCAGACGACTACGTGCGCGACTTCGTCCGCGACGTTCCCCGCGCCTCCGTGGTCTCGGTGCGGCAGGCCCTGCGCCCGGCCCGCACCGGCGAGGAGACGATCGGCGAGGAACTGGCGCCGGGCACCCCGGTCTCCGAGGCCGTCACCGCCGTCGTCCGCGGCGGCGCCCCGGCCCGGGTCGTCGAGAACGGCCGCTGCCTGGGCGTCGTGGACGCCGAACGGCTGCTGACCGTCGTGGCCGGCCCGGAGGCCGACGCTCCCCGGTACACCGGACGGGGGTCCGCCCCCGACACGGGAGAAGCGGAGGGCACGCGGAACGGGGAGGCGGCCTGATCATGAGCGCCACCACCACCCCGCCCCACCCCCCGCGCGCCGGCGACGGCGACTCCGCCCGCGAGGGCGGCGCCGACGGCGACCCCGCGACCGGACCCACCGGCACCGGCCCGACCGGTACCGGCACCGACCCGGCCGGGCCGGGCAAGCCCGGGAACGGCCCCCTCGGGGCGTTCTCCCGACTGCGCGGCCCGCGCGGCCTGCTCGCCCTCGCGCTGACCGTCGCCCTCCTCGGCGCCCTGGTCACCGCCGACGCCGCGTGGCCGGAGAGCTGGGCGATCGACGCGAAGACCCCGCTGGACGAGCTGAACCGCTGGCTCATCCTCAACCGCGACTCGCACCCGCTCTTCCTGTACTTCCTGCTCCACCTGAGCAACAACATCAACGCCGCCGTGGACGCGGTCGCCGGCTTCCTCGACGCCCTCGGCTGGATCGGCGTCACCGCCGGCGCCCTCCTCGGCGCCTGGGCCGCCGCCGGCGGCGGGGCCTCCCGCCGCGCGCTGTCCACCGCCGGCACCGCGCTGCTCACCTTCGGCGTGATCGGCCTGCTGGGCATGTGGAACCCGGCGATGCTCACCCTGGCCCTGATGATCGTCGCCGTGTCGCTGTCCGCCGCGCTCGGCCTGCTGCTGGGCCTGGCCGCCGGTCTCTCCGACCGTGCCGAACGCGTCCTGCGCCCGGTCTTCGACACCATGCAGGTCCTGCCGGCCTTCGCCTACCTGCTGCCGTTCGTGCTGCTGTTCGGCATCGGGACCGCGCCGGCGCTGTTCGCGACCGTCATCTACGCCACCCCGCCGATGGCCCGGCTCACCTCGCTGGGCCTGCGGCACGCCGACCCCGCCGCCCTGGAGGCCTCCCGGTCGCTGGGCGCGAGCGGGTGGCAGCGGCTGCTGACCGCCCGGCTGCCCCTGGCGCGCGGCCGGATGCTGCTGGGCCTGAACCAGACGATCATGATGGCGCTGTCCATGGTCGTCATCGCCTCCATCATCGGCGCCGGCGGCCTGGGCGATCGCGTCTTCAACGGCCTGACCACGCAGAACGTCGGCAACGCGCTGACCGCCGGTGTGTGCATCGTGCTCATCGCGGTGTGGCTGGACCGCACCACGGCCGCCGCCGGCGACCGCCTGGAGCACCCGGAGGCGGCGGCCGGCGACACCCCGCGCGGCTCCCTCGGCCGTCTCCTGCGCGGCCCCGGTGCCGGGCTCCTCGCCCTCGCCGGCGTGCTGCTGGGGTGGATCGTCGGCCGGCTCGCCCTCGGGTGGGGCGACTGGCCCCGCGAGTGGACGGTGACGATCTCCCGCCCGGTGAACACCGCCGTGGACTGGATCGTGGACACCTTCGGCTCCGGCGTCCCCGTCCTGGGCGGCACCCTGACCTGGGCGGAGAACTTCACGCTGTGGGTGCTCAACCCGCTGCGCGACGCCCTGTACGCGACGCCCTGGTGGGCGGTGCTGCTGGTGGTCGGCGTCCTGGGGTGGCTGGCCGGGCGGTGGCGCAGCGCGCTGACCGCCGTCGGCTCCCTGGCCGTCATCGGCCTGCTCGGGCTGTGGACGAAGTCGCTGAACACCCTCTCCCAGGTGATCGCCGCCCTGCTGGTGACGCTGCTGCTGGGCGTGGCGATCGGCGTGCTGGCCGCCCGCAACCGGCTGGTCGAACGCCTGCTGCGGCCCTGGCTGGACGTCATGCAGACGATGCCGCAGTTCATCTACCTGATCCCGGTGATCGCCCTGTTCGGCGTCGGCCGCATCGCGGCGATCGGCGCGGCGGTGATCTACGCCCTGCCCGCCGTCATCCGGATCACCACCCAGGGCGTGCGGCAGGTGGACCCCACCGTGGTCGAGGCGTCCCGCTCGATGGGCGCGAGCGCCTGGCAGCAACTGTGGCAGGTGCAGCTCCCACTGGCCCGCCCGCAACTGCTGCTCGCCGTCAACCAGGGCGTGGTGCTGGTGCTGGCCGTGGTGGTCGTCGGCGGCCTGGTCGGCGGCGGCGCGCTGGGCTTCGACACCGTCTACGGCCTCCAGCGCGGCGACCTCGGGGTCGGCCTGCCGGCCGGCGCGGCGATCGTCTGCCTCGGTCTGCTGCTGGACCGGATCACCCAGCCGACGCGACGCCCGGACACGCCGGCGCGGCCCGGCGGGCACTGACCCGCCCCGCGGTCCGGTCGGGCGACCGACCGGACCGCGGCCCCGGCACCGACCGTCACCGGCACCCACCACCCACCCACCCGTCGATATTCATCGCCATCCATCGATATTCATCAGGAGAGTGACCCCCGATGCGCACCACCATCCCCACCCGCCGCACCCGAGGCCGCGCCGGCCGTTCGCTGGTCGCGGGCACCGGCCTGCTCGGACTGCTCGCCCTCACCGCCTGCGGCGCCGCCGAGACCGGCAACTCCGGCTCCGGCGGCGAGGACGGCGAATGGACCGGAGAGGTCGTCATCGCCCAGCCGAACTGGGTCGGCGCCGCCGCCAACGCCGCCGTCGCCGTCCACGTCCTGCAGGAGGAACTGGGCATCGACGCCCGGGTCCAGCAGCTCGACGAGACCCTCGCCTGGGACGGCCTGGACGACGGCTCCATCCACGCCATCCTGGAGGACTGGGGCGGCGCCCCCGAGAAGGAGCAGCTCTACATCGAGGAGAAGGGCTCCGTGGTGCACGCCGGGGAGCTGGGCGTGGTCGGCCACATCGGCTGGTTCGTCCCCAAGGCGTACGCCGACGCCAACCCCGAGGTGCTGAACTGGGAGAACCTCAACGACTTCGCCGAGGACTTCCGCACCGCCGAGTCCGGCTCCAAGGGCCAGCTGCTCAACGGCGACCCCGGCTTCACCAGCTACGACAAGGAGATCGTCCGCGAGCTGGACCTGGACTTCGAGGTCGTCGAGGGCGGCAGCGAGGAGGCCCTGATCTCCGCGATCCAGCGCGCCGACCGCGACGGCACCCCGCTGCTCACCTACTGGTGGGAGCCGCACTGGCTGAACGCCGAGGTGGAGCTGGTCGAGGTCGAGCTGCCCCCGTACACCGAGGAGTGCTACGAGGACCTCTCCTCGATCGCCTGCGCCTACCCGGAGGTGGACCTGCCGAAGTTCCTCAACGCCGACTTCGCCGAGAACGGCGGAACCGCCGCGGAATTCCTGAGGAACTTCCGGTGGGACACCGAGGACCAGGAGTACGTCGCCCAGCTGATCCAGGGCGAGGGCATGGACCAGGCCGACGCCGCCGCGCAGTGGGTCGAGGAGAACCGCGACAAGGTCGAGGCCTGGCTGCCCGAGCAGTCCTGACCCCTTCGGGCCCCCGCGCCGGCATCCGCCGGGCGGGGCCCCGACCCCCGTGCCGGGCCCGAGGGCCCGGCCATCGGCCGCCCCGGGCCGGTCCCCCGCCTCTCCGGCGGCGGACCGGCCCGGAAATCGGGGCCCCGGAGCGCGCGCCCGCGCTTTCCGGGGCCCTTTCGGGTGATTACTGTATTCGGGGGGCCCACCGGAACGGGTGTGTCGTGCCGCCCGGGCCGGCCGTGACGGCCCCGGTGGCCGTGCCGACCGTCACGACACGGTCCCCGGCCGGTAGCCGACGCTCGAGACACCGTGGGGACACCGCTTCGACATGGACGCACGCCCGAGGGCACGCCGGCTGCCGATCACCGCCGTCTGCGTGACGGTGCTGCTGCCGCTGGGCGCCTGCCACTCCGAACCCGCCGCGGCCGGCGGATACGAGGAGGTGGTCATCGCCCTGCCGCGCTGGCCCGGCGGCCAGGCCAACGCGGCCGTCGCCGCCCACGTCCTGCGCGAGGAGTTCGGCGTCCCGGTGGTCCTGCGCGAGCTGGACCAGGGCCGGGCGTGGGACCTGATGGACACCGGCGAGGTGCACGCCGTGCTGGAGGACTGGGGCGCCCTGCCGGACCGCACCGAGCTGTACACCGGGCCGCGCGGGTCGGTGGTGGACGCCGGTGAGCTGGGGCCGGTGGGTGGCGTCGGCTGGTACGTCCCCGCCTCGTGGGCGCGTGCGCACCCGGGCGCGCCCACCCCGGAGTGGCTGGCCGACCTCACCGACGAACTGACCGTCCCACCGGGCGCGGCGACCGACGACGCCGCCCCCGAGGCCGATCCGGAGGCCGTCGGCGGCTCCGACGACGGCGAGGGGGCGGGCGGCGCCCTGGTGTACGGCCACCCGGACGACGTCACGGAGTTGGACGAACGCCTCATCGAGGACCTCGACCTGGACCTGACCCCGGTCCCCCTGGGCGGCGAGGACCAGGTGGTCGCCGCCCTGCGCGCGGCGGCGGCCAAGGGGGACGGCCTGCTGGCCGCGTGGTGGGAGCCGCACTGGCTGAACGCCGAGGTGCGGCTGGTGGAGATCGACCTGCCCCCGCACACCGAGGGCTGCGAGGAAACCGACCCCTCCCGGACCGGGGAGCCGTGCGGCTACCCGGAGATCACCCTGCGCAAGTACCTCAACGCCGACTTCGCCGAGAACGGCGGTGCCGCCGCGGCCTTCCTGGCCCGGTTCTCCTGGACCGCCCGCGAACAGAACGAGGTCGCCCGGATGATCGCGGCCGAGGGGATGACGCCCGAGGGTGCCGCCGCCCGCTGGGTGGAGGCCCACCCGGGGCGGGTCACCTCCTGGCTGCGCGACGACGGCGAGGGGGACGCCGGGCCGGAGGAGGCGTCCGCCGGCGGCTCCGGCACCGCCGGCCGCGCGGCCGGCGCCCCACCCCGCTGAGGCCCGGCCCGGCGCGCGACACCGCCCGGTCTCAGTCGCGCCGGATGTGCGAACGGCCCGCCGCCGGGTCCGGGTCGGGGCAGTGGGCGGCCCGGACGGCGTCGGCGACCTGGAGCAGGCCCTCGATGCCCCAGTCGAGCAGGGCCGGTGCCTTCTCGGGCGGAACCAGCAGCCGTCCGTACGTGCGACCGGTATCGGGGTCGGGCTCCCGTGGGAGGAACTCGGTGATGCGGGCGGCCATCCGGAGCTGCGCGTACGGCGGCCGGCCGTCCCCCACGACCTCCTGGTAACCGATGGGGACCGGCTCGCCGATGAGGATCCGGCTCTCCTCGTGACACTCGCGGGCGAGGGTGGCGGGGACGGACTCGCCGGGCTCCGGCGTGCCGCCGGGCAAACCGTGGCGCCCACCGTCCTCGCGCAGCAGCACCCGGCCGGTGTCGTCGAAGCAGAATCCGTACACCTGACGGACGGGCATCCCGTCGGGGACGGGTCCGGCGATCCATCGGAAGGAGACCACCGCGGATTCCACCTCTCGACGCGACGGCGATGACGCCCGCCCGGAGACCGTCCCCACCGACTTCGGGGCTCTCACCGACGGTATCCGGCGGGACGGCGCGGCCTTCCCGCTCCCGGCCGGCCCGCCGGGGAGACATGAGGCCGGGCCGCCGGTCGGCCCCCGGCCCACAGGCCCGGCGGCGACGTGTGTCCCCGGGCCCGGCGCCCGGCTCAGGTGCCGGCGGAGAAGCGCAGGATCTCGTTGAGGAACGGGATCTCCAGCCACGGCCGGGGCTGTGCCATGAGCGTGAGCAGCACGATGAGCGACCCCATCACGCCGTAGGTGATGATGTCGGTGAAGCGGGAGCGGACGGCCAGCATCCCCACCTCGCGCACCGTCGCCCGCAACACCGCCCCACCCAGCACCGCCCCGCCCAGTACCAGCAGGCCGATCCGGAAGTTCAGCGGCGTGGCGGCGAGTCCGGCGAAGGCGAGGGAGAGCACGCACAGCAGCGGCCACTGCCGGGCCGGTGCCGGGGCGTCGCCCGGCGCGGTCCGCCGCCCGCCCTCGGGGCGGGCGGTGTCCCGGGTGAAGGTGGGGTAGCGGCGCCGCGTCCGCCGCGCGGCGGCGGGGCCCTCGGACCCCGCCGCGGCCCCGGCGGCCCCGGTCACGACCGGCCGCCCTCGGCACGGTCGGCGGCCTGCTCGGCCATCTCCACGACGTTGTGCAGCAGCATGGCGCGGGTCATCGGCCCCACGCCGCCGGGGTTGGGGGAGATCCACCCGGCGACCTCGGCCACGCCCGGGTGCACGTCGCCCAGGATCCGGCCGCTCTCGTCCCGGCTGACACCCACGTCGAGCACGGCGGCGCCCGGCTTGATGTCCTCCGGCTTGATCAGGTGCGGGACGCCGGCGGCGGCCACCACGATGTCGGCGCGGCGCAGGTGCTCGGACAGCTCCCGGGTGCCGGTGTGGCACTGGGTCACGGTGGCGTTCTCGCTGCGACGGGTCAGCAGCAGCGGCAGGGTGCGGCCGACGGTGGTGCCGCGCCCGACCACGACCACCTGCGCGCCGGCGATCTCCACGCCGTAGCGGCGCAGCAGGTACACGATGCCGTTGGGGGTGCAGGGCAGCGGGGCGGGCTCGTTGAGCACGAGTCGGCCCAGGCTCATCGGGTGCAGGCCGTCGGCGTCCTTCTCCGGGTCCATCAACTCCAGCACACGGTTGGTGTCCACGCCCCGCGGCAGCGGCAGCTGGACGATGTAGCCGGTGCAGGCCGGGTCCTCGTTGAGTTCGCGGACGGCGGCCTCGATCTCCTCCTGGCCGGCGGTGCCGGGCAGGTCGCGCCGGATGGAGGTGATGCCGACGGCCGCGCAGTCGCGGTGCTTGCCGGCGACGTACTTCTGGCTGCCGACGTCCTCGCCGACCAGCAGGGTGCCCAGGCCGGGCACGACCCCGCGGGCGCGCAGGGCCTCGACGCGGGCGGTGAGGTCGGACTTGATCGCGGCGGCGGTGGCCTTGCCATCGAGAATCTGGGCGGTCATGGCCCCATCTTCGCGGATGCCGGCGGCGGGGGACCAATCCACCCGGCGGGAGGCGCCCGGGCGGCCCCGCCCGGGCAGGGGGTTCCGGGTGTTCCCGCGGTGGATGCCGGGGAAACCCGCGGGTAACTTCGGGAGAAATGCCTTCGGATGACCATGAAAGGTTGCGACTCCGCCACGAGATGCCGAATTCACTGGACAACAGTGGACCGAACCGGTCCAATGACGACCGCCGGGAACCACGGGGGGACGACCGGTGCGGGACGCGCTCCCCGGATTTCCCGTGCGGCCGCCCGTCCCCGAACCGGTGAGGAACCACCCCATGAGCCACCCGCCCCAGCCCGGCCAGAACCCCTATGCACAGCAGCCGGGTTACGGCCAGCAGCCCCCGCAGCAGCCCGGGTACGGCTACCCCCAGCAGCCCCCGCAGCAGCAGGGTTACGGGTACCCGCAGCAGCAGCCCGGGTACGGCTACCCCCAGCAGGGCGGCGTGCCCTACGGCGGGGTGCCGAACGCCTACGCGGGCTGGGGTTCCCGGGTGGCCGCCCGCATCGTGGACTGGCTGATCATCGGCGTGGTGCCGGGCATCCTGATGGTCTCCGGCCTGGACATCCAAACCGGCGAGCAGAGCCCGATCTACTACCTCGGCCTCCTGCTCGCCCTGGCCGGCGGCTTCTTCTTCGCCTACCTCGTGGGCACGACCGGCCAGACCCCCGGCCGCAAGTTGGTCAACATCCAGGCGGTCAAGGAGTCCACCGGACAGCCGATGGGTTTCGGTCTGGCCATCGCCCGCTACCTGTTGGACATCGTCAACTACCTGCCCTGCCTGGTCGGTTACCTGTGGCCGCTGTGGGACGCGAAGAAGCAGACCTTCAGCGACAAGATCGTCGGCAGCATCGTGATCCGCAAGGACTGAATTCCCCGTTTCCCCGGCGCCCGCGCCGCGTCCCGCTCCCCGAGGGACCCCGCCCGACTTCGGGCGGGGTCCCTCGGCGCGTTCCGGCGGCGGGTGGGCCGGGACCGGCACCCCCGGCGGGACCACCAAGGTGTCCGGCGGGGGACGCAACCCGCGTAGAGGCTTAATCAACTCGCGTAGATTTTGTCATGTCCGCGTTACTCCGGACCTCAACAATCCATCGGGCAACCCCCAACTCCCCCACGGCACACCCCACACGGGAGGAACCCCGATGTCCCAGCCGACCACCGCGTCCCGACACCGCGCCTTCGGCATACTCGTGGCGGCGCTCGTCGCGGCACTGATCTCCGTGCTGCTCGCGCCGCCCGCCTCCGCCGCTCCCCCGCGCATCCCCTCCGCCGCCACCGCGCAGACCGAGCTGAACCAGCTCCGCGTAGCCGCCGAGAGCACCGGCGGCTACTCCCGCGACCTCTTCCCGCACTGGACCTCCAGCGGCGGCTGCACCACCCGCCAGACCGTCCTCAAGCGCGACGGCAGCAACGTCGTCGTCAACAGCAGCTGCCAGCCCACCTCCGGCACCTGGTACAGCCAGTTCGACGGCGTCACCCTCACCAGCGCCTCCGAGGTGGACATCGACCACTTCGTGCCGCTCGCCGAGGCCTGGCGCTCGGGCGCCCGCAACTGGACCACCGCCGAGCGCCGCGAGTTCGCCAACGACCTGTACTGGCCGCAGCTCATCGCCGTCAGCGCCTCCTCCAACCGCTCCAAGGGCGACCAGGACCCCGCCAACTGGCAGCCCCGCGCCGCCTACCGCTGCACCTACGCCCGCATCTGGATCCGGGTCAAGCACCGCTGGGACCTGACCGTGGACTCCGCCGAGAAGTCCGCCCTCCAGGGCATGCTCAACACCTGCTGATCCCCGCCCCGAACGGCCCGCCCCGGGTCCCGTCCGGCCGAACCGCCGGGCGGGACACGGGATCGGGTGCCCGGGAAACTCCCGGGAAATCCGCGAAAGCATGGTGAGATGTCCGCCATGAGTGATATCAGCGAGCGCAGCACGGTCTTCAAGGCGCCGCGCGGCGGCGTGATGACCCTCGAAGTCGGCGTGATCACCGGCGAGTTGGAACTCCTGACCGGCGCGGAGGAGGACGGCACCCTGGTGCTGCGGATCCGCTACGCGGGGGCCGACGAGTGGTACACCCCCGAGGGCGGCCCCTACACCCTCCACGACCCGCGCGACCACGAGGTCCTGCACGACGTGCTCATCGGCCTGCTGCACCGCCCCCAGCCCTGAGCCCCGGCCCCGAAACCCCGGCCCGGCGCCGCCCCGCACCACCGGCGGCGCCGGGCCCGGGCGGCCCCCACCGGCGGTTTTGTGACAGCACAGACGACCGTTGTCACCGCCCCGGGCCGCGCGTCATCATCGCCGCATGACCACCCGCATCGAGCACTGGATCGACGGCGCCCCGTACGCCGGGACCTCCGGACGCGCCGCCCCCGTCCACAACCCGGCCACCGGCGCCGTCATCGGCGAGGTGGCCCTGGCGGACGCCGCCGACACCGACCACGCCGTCGCGCGGGCCCTGGCCGCCGCCCGCACGTGGCGCGACGCGCCGCTCTCCCGGCGCTCGGCCGTGCTCTTCGCCTTCCGGGAACTGCTCAACGCCCGCACCGACGAACTCGCCGCGCTCGTCACCGCCGAACACGGAAAGGTGCTCTCCGACGCCGTCGGCGAGGTCCGGCGCGGCCTGGAGAACGTCGAGTTCGCCGCCGGCATCCCCCAACTCCTCAAGGGCGACCACTCGGAGCAGGCGGCCTCCGGGGTGGACGTGCACACCGTGCGGCAGCCGCTCGGCGTGATCGCCGGCATCACCCCGTTCAACTTCCCCGCCATGGTGCCGCTGTGGATGTGCGCCGGCGCCATCGCCTGCGGCAACGCCTTCGTCCTCAAGCCCAGCGAGAAGGACCCCTCCGCCTCCCTGTTCCTGGCCCGGCTGTGGAAGGAGGCGGGGCTCCCGGACGGCGTGTTCACCGTCCTGCAGGGCGACCGCGAGGCCGTGGACGGGCTGCTGCGGCACCCCGACGTGGCGGCCGTCTCCTTCGTCGGCTCCACCCCCGTGGCCCGGCACGTCCACGCCACGGCCGGCGCCCACGGCAAGCGGGTGCAGGCATTGGGCGGGGCGAAGAACCACGCCCTGGTCCTGCCCGACGCCGACATCCCCTCGACCGCCGACGCCATCGTCTCCGCCGCCTACGGCTCCGCCGGCGAGCGCTGCATGGCGCTGTCGGTGGCCGTGGCCGTGGGCGACGCCGCCGACCCGCTGGTCGCCGCCCTGGCCGAACGCCTCCCCGGCCTGCGGGTCGGCGACGGCACCGCCCCCGACACCGACATGGGCCCGCTGATCACCCGCGAGCACCGCGACCGGGTGGCCGACTACGTGGCCAGGGGTGCCGACCGGGGCGCCGAGGTCGTGGTCGACGGGCGGAAGGCCGACCTGCCGGCCGAGGGCTGGTTCCTCGGCCCCACCCTGCTCGACCGCGTCACCCCGGACATGGAGGTGTGGACCGACGAGATCTTCGGCCCCGTGCTCTCGGTGGTCCGGGTGGACACCTTCGAGGAGGGGGTGGATCTGATCAACTCCCACACCTACGCCAACGGCACGGCGATCTTCACCCGCGACGGGGGCGCCGCCCGCCGCTTCCAGCGGGAGGTGGAGGTGGGCATGGTCGGCGTCAACGTCCCGATCCCGGTGCCGGTCGCCCACCACTCCTTCGGCGGCTGGAAGGACTCCCTGTTCGGCGACACCCACATGTACGGGCCGGAGGGCATCGCCTTCTGCACCCGGGCCAAGGTGGTCACCACCCGGTGGCCCGACCCGGCGACCTCCGCCATCGACCTGGGTTTCCCGCAGACCCGCTGACCCCCGCGACCGGGCCGCCCGACCGGCCCTCGATCGGGCGGCGATCGGAACGGGTCCGGCGGCGGAGGGGGTCGCCGGACCCCGTCCCGGACGCCCGCCGCCGGGGCTCCCGGGCCGGGGCCCCGGACCCACCCGGCCCGAGCGCCCGACCGGCGCCGTATCGTCACGGGACCGGCGCTCCGGTCCGGACCGGCGCCGCACCGCCCGGGGCCCCGTCCCGCACCGTCCCGCGGACCCACAGCACCGCCATCCCACCGTCCCGCCGTCAGAGGGGAACCACCACGTGACCGACCGGACCGAGCCGCCGCCGCTGCCCGCGACCGCCCCCGCCGTCCC
>NZ_VKHS01000005.1 GCF_014141525.1 Streptomyces calidiresistens | reverse complement strand
CCCGACAACCCCTCCAACTCCCCGTACGACACCACCCGATCCCCACACACCACCGCCGAACCACCACCACCCCACAACCGCACCGGGGTCCGGTGACGGACGACGGGGGCGGGCGCGGCGGCGGTGACGGCCGGGTCCGTCGCGCCGGTGGGCGCCGAACGACGGGCCAGCTCGGCGACGGGGGTCGTGCGGTCCGCGAGGACGGCGCGCAGCAGCCGGGTGTAGGAGGCGGCGAAGTCCTCCATCGTGGCGCGGTCGAAGAGGGCCGTGGCGTACTGGAGACGAGCCGCGATCCGCCCGTCCGGCAGCAGCCCCAGGTCGAGGAAGACGTCCAGCGGACTGCCCGCCAGGGGGGCGGGCAGCAGTTCGGCCCGCAGGCCGGGCAGCCGCAACGGTTCGTAACCGGCGTTCAGGAGCGTGAAGGACGCCTGGGCCAGGGGGTGACGGGACATGTCCCGGCCGGTGACCACCTCGCCGACCACCCGGTCGAAGGGCGCCTCGGCCCGGGACAGGTCCTGCAGCACGTTGCCGCGCACCCGCTCCAGCAGGGCGCCGAAACCGGGGCCGCCGGAGAGGTCGTTGCGCAGCACCAGCGTGTTGACGAACGGACCGACGACCTCCTCGGCCCCCGGCCGACCGCGATCGGTCATGGTGCTGCACACCGCGATGTCGGTGCGGCCGGAACGGTGCGCCAGCAGCGCCTGGTAGACGGCGAGCAGGACCATGTAACGGGTGGCACGGTGCTCGCGGGCGACCCGGTCCACGTCCGCGACCACCTCGGTGGACAGGGCGAAGCGGACCACGTCGCCCTCGCCGTCCCAGAAGGCCGGGCGGGGACGGTCGGTGGGCAGTTCCAGCGGGGTGAGGCCCGCGAGTCGCCCGCGCCAGTAGTCCAGCAGGCGCTCCATGCGGGGCCCGGTCAGCCGGCGCCGCTCGTCGCGGGCGAAATCGGCGTAGCGGCGCCGGGGCGGGGAGACGGGTTCGCCCCGGTAGCCGGCGGCGAGTTCGCGGAGGAGGATGTTCCAGGACCACCCGTCGACGGCGATGTGGTGGACGATCACCAGGAGCACGTGCTCGCGCGGCGCGGTCCGGGCGAGGACCATGCGCACGGGGGGTTCGCCGGCCGGGTCGATGGGACGGCCCAGCTCCCGCGCGAAGAACTCGTCGACGTCGACGGCCGTGGTGTGCTCCAGCACCACCCTCCCGGCGTCCTCCACGTGCGGGGTCGGATCGCCGTCCGTACCGGGGTAGCGGGTGCGCAGGATCTCGTGGCGCTCCAGGATGCCCCGCAGCGACCTCTCCAGCGCCGGGATGTCGAGGTCCCCCTCCAACCGCACGGCGAGGGGCAGCAGGGCGTCGGAGGAACCGCCGGCGAGCCGGTCCATGAACCAGATGCGCCGTTGGGCGAAGGACATGACGGGGGTCTCGTCCCCTCGCGTGGTCCCCTCGGTCCCCGTGGTCTCGTGGTGCGCCGCGCCAACCCTCACTGTGGGCCTCCCTCCGGTCGGTTGCCTCCACAGTGCTGCCGGCGGGAAGCCGTCACCAGGGAAGAAGGCGCAACGCTGCGCGCAGGGGGATTGCGCGGATCGACATCGAGCGCGGCGGCGCGCCCGGGCCGGGGGTGCCGGCCCGGGCGCGCCGCCGCGCTCGATGGGTGGGAGGGACGACCGCCGGAGCGGTGGGAACCGGGACGGCGGTGGGAGCCGGGGGCGAGTCCGCGGTGGAGGCGCGGGTCAGCCCTCCTCCACCGCCACGAACCGCAACTCGGAGGTGTAGCGGTGCCCCTCGTCGTCGGTCAGCCAGCTCTGTTCGGGGGTGGGCAGCATCTCGGTGAGGGTGAGCGCGGCCCCCGGTTCCCGGCGCGCGAGCCGACGGATGGCCTTGGCGAGGATGGTCGTGTAAACCGGACTGTCGAAGTCCACGTAGAAGGGACGCGGTTCGGTGGGCGAGACCACGAAGACGAAGCGGGGCAGCCGGTGCCGCTCCCGCCAGCGGCGGGCGCCCACGTAACGGCGGGCCTCCCTCTTCTCCTCCGCGAAGTCCGCCTCCGCGGCGGGCAGTCGCCAGGTCTCGCGGGCGACCACCAGGCGGTCGATCGTCACCCGGGGGGTGTGCGGAGCCTCGGGGAGGATGTCGAACAGGTCCATGGCCAGGGTGGTCAGCGCGTGGGAGAAGACCTCCACGGCCGGGAAGGTCGCCCCGTCGGGAAGCAGGACGACCGGCTCCCCGTCCCGCTCGACCACCTCGGCCTCCGCCCCGCGGACGGTGCGCGGCCGGCGCGGGTCCGCGGTGAAGTCCACCAGCCCCACCTGGTAGTCCGTCGGCCGGACCAGGGCGTGGCGGATGCGGCCCGACAGCCGGGAACGGTGCTCCTTGGGCAGCAGCGGCATCAGACGGGGGCCGGGATGGTCGCGGTCGGTCAGGGCCACCAGCTCCCCGGGGTCGGGGTGCTGGTGGACGAAGAGCGAGGCGCCGAGGGTGTTCGCCGCCAGGTGCAGTTCGCCCAGGACGAGTTCGAAGTCCCCGCGCGCCACGGCCTCCGGTCCCGTCGCGGCGATCATGACGTCGGGGCTGAGGTAGCGGGCGGCGGTCCAGCCGGGCCGTCCGCCGCCGAAACGCTCCTCGACCGCGTTCCCGATGTCGGTCAGGGTCCCGCGCACGCGGTGCGCGCCGGGGGGCGGCTTCAGGATGTCCCACCAGTGTTCCCGGAACTCGCGCTGCAACCGGTCCGCGACACCGCGCGCCTCGCCGTGCAGGACGGGCATGCAGGCGAACCAGAAGTCGGCCAGGCCGACCGGTCCGTCGGCGGCGAGGCGGGTGTGCACGGCGCGGATCGGGCCCATCACCTCCTCCGCGAGCCGGGAGGTCAACCAGCCGGCGGCGGTGAGCAGTGGATCGAGCGGGGCGAGCGCATCCCGCACGGCCCGCCCCGTGCGAACGGTGGCGGAGCGCCGGGCGTCGGAGTAGACCAGGGCGCGGCAGGGGGCCGTGGACGCCGACTTCTCCCGGACGGCGGCGGTGTCGGTGAGGGCGGTGAAGTCCCCCTCCAGGCCGCTCAGGGCGGCCACCAGTTCGTCGGCGTCCCCGCTCTCCCCGGCGGCGCGGACACGTTCCCGGCCGCGCTCCAGCACCTCCAGCGCGGCCAGGCCGCGGTCGCGCACCTCCGGATCGTCGATCCCCTCCAACCAGGCGCGCAACCACCGTTCCGGATGGGTGGAGGCGGGAACCTCCAGTCGCCACACCGCCCAGCGGCGGGCCACCACCTCCTCCAGTACCGCCGTCACGTCGACGGCCGGGAGCGCGGCCCGGATCTCCCGGGCGGTCCGCACGCCGTCGCACAGGGCGAGGACCTCGGCCGTGGGGTCGTCCACCGTGCGCGGGGGGCGACCGGGCACCCGGACCACGTTCCCCTCCACGCGGACGAACGGCACCGGGCGGGGCGCGGTCCACTCGCGCAGGGCCGGATCGCGGTCCAGGTGTTCGGCCAGGGCGTCGACGGCCCACCCGGCGAAGTACACCTCGGTGGCCGCGATCAGTCCCCGACCGGGGTCCACGGCGACCCCCTCGACGGTCGGGTCCCAGCGTCCCCAGCCGACGGGGCCGAAGAAGCCGATGGTGTCGTTCTTCACGCAGAACCGCTGCCAGTAGTGCGCCACCAGCTCCTCGCGCTGACGCGGCATGCTGGTGCGCCCCGCGGCGCTGGGCTCCCACTTCAGGAACGGCGCGATACCCGTGCGCAACACCGTCGGGTTCTGCCACGCCACCGCCGCACGGAACCGCGGCGACGCCGCGATCTCCCGCAACCGGTGCGCCGTCGCCACCGCCGCCTCGGTGTGGAGGGCGGTGAACTCCTCCCACGCCTCGCCGGTCGGTTCCTCGTCGGCGGTGAACTTGTCGGCCGCGGCGGCCAGGCCGGGCGGGGCCAGCTCCAGCACCCCGTCGGCCGGGAAACCGGCGCCGCGCAGCGCGAACTGCTCCCACAGCCTCCGGCGCCCGAGCCGGACCGGATGCCCGCTACCCGTGTCGGCCCCGGTCTCCGTCTCGGCCCCGGTCTCCGTTCGCGTCTCCGCCCGTGTTCCCGTCACGTTCCCGTTCATGGCGTTCCGCCTCCCCGCGGTCATGCGCCGGTGAAGTCGGCCTCGACCACGGCGGCCAGTTCGGCGGGGGTGGGGTAGGCGAACAGCAGGGCGACGGGGACCTCGATGTCGAGCGCCTCCTGCAGGTGCGCGGTGATCCGGAAGGCGGTCAGCGAGTCGCCCCCCGACTCGTAGAAGTCGCTGTGCTCGTCGCACTCCGGGAGGTCGAGCGCCTCGCGGAAGGCGGTCACCAGCAGCTCGGTGACGGTGGCGACGGTGGGGCGGGCGTGGGTGGTCACGGTGTCTCCTCGGGGTCTCGGGCCCGGACGGGCGCGAACGGTTCCCCCGGAACGGATGTCCCGGGGTCGGGCTCCGGTGTGCCGGAGCGGGGCCCGGGCCGGTGCCGGCGAGCGGCGGACACCGACCGGGGCGGGTCGGTCAGGGGATCGCGGACATCGGCGGCCGGCCTCCGTTGCCACCGGAGACGATGGCCACGGCGCGTCCCCGCGCACCGTCCCGCAACGCCCCGGCCAGGGCGACGGCCCCGCTGGGCTCGGCTCGGACGCCGTGCCGGTTCAGCAGTGTCATCGCCGCCGTGATCTCGGCGTCGTCGACGGCCATCAGGGAGTCGACGCGCTCACGGACGATCGGATAGGTGATCTCTCCCGGGCACCGGCCGCGCAGGCCGTCGGCCACGGTGTCGGCTCCCGGCAGCAGCACGGGGCGGCCGACGTCCAGGGAACGGGCGTAACGCGGCAGGGCGACCGGCTCGACACCGACGACCCGCACCCGGTGGTCCCGGGCTGCCAGGCAGATCCCGGCGAGGAGGCCGCCACCGCCCACGGGCACGTAGAGGGTGTCGGTGTCCGGCGCGTCGGCCAGGATCTCCGTCCCCACGGTGCCCTGTCCGGCGACGACCAGCTCGTGGTCCGAGGAGGGCACGAGGGTCGCCCCGGTCCGCTCGGCCAGCGCGCGGGCGTGTGCCTCGCGGTCGACGACGTCCCCCGGCACGGTGACCGTCCGCGCCCCCAGGGCCCGGATGAGGGCCGCCTTGGCGGGACTGGCCCCGGCCGCCATCACCACCGTCACCTCCACCCCCAGCGGAGCGGCGAGCCGGGCGAGGGCGATGCCGTGGTTGCCGGAGGAGCCGGCGACGATCCGCCGGGCCCCCAGCCCCAGCACCGCGTTCACCGCGCCACGGGTCTTGAACGAACCGCCGTGCTGGAGGTGTTCGGCCTTCAGCAGCAGGCGCGGCAGCGTGCCGCGCGGGGTCCCGGTCAGCGGGGTTCGGCGGACGTGGAGGGCGATGCGGGACGCGGCGGCCCGGACGTCGGCGGGGCCCAGCCGGGTGTCCGAGGCGGTCACGGCGCCCCTCCGGATGCGGCCAGCGCACGACGGTCGACCTTGCCGCTGCGCGTGGTGGGCAGGGACTCCCGCCGCACGAAGCGGCGGGGCATCAGGTGCGGCGGCAGGGAGCGCAGCAGGTGGGTGCGCAGCTCGGCGTCCCCGACGCCGGCCGGCACCCCCGTCACGTGGGCGGTGAGGAAGACGCGCCCCCGGTCGTCGTTCCCGGCCGTGACCACGGCGCCGGTGACGCCCGGATGGGCCAGCAACGTCCCCTCCACCTCGGCCGGATCGACCCGGTGGCCGCGGATCTTCACCTGGCGGTCGGTGCGCCCGAGGTACTCCAGTCCGTGCGGTCCCCGGCGGGCCAGGTCCCCGGTGCGGTAGAGGCGGGCCCCGGGCGGACCCAGCGGGTCGGGGACGAAGCGTTCGGCCGTGCGGGAGGGCTGCCCCCGGTAGCCGCGCGCCACCCCGGTGCCGCCGATGAGGACCTCCCCCACCGCGCCGTCGGGCACCGGGGCCAGGTCGCCGTCCACCAGGCGCACCACCACGTGGTCCAGGGGCTCGCCGACGATGTCGGCCGCCTCCCCGGCGCGCGGCACGACGCGGCGGGTCGAGGTCATCGTGCACTCGGTGGGTCCGTACTGGTTGATCAGTTCCCCGGTCACGAGTTCCCGTCCACCGGCGGCGAGGAAGGGCCGCAGGGACTCGCCGCTGGAGGCGACCAGGCGGACCCCGGCGAGGACGTCGGCCGCGTCCGGTTGTCCGGCGAGGAAGGACAGGAAGGAGGGCGTGACGCTCAGCAGGGTGTTCACGCCGTGTTCCCGGATGGCGGCGCCCGGGGCCGCGGGGCGCATCAGCACCGCGCGGGGCACCACCACCACCCGGCCCCCCGCCAGCAGGGGGGCGAAGGTGTCGCGGAGCGAGGCGTCGTACCCCTGGGGCGCCACCTGCAGCGCGACGGTGTCCGCGCCGAGCCGGCAGTCCCGGGCGACGGAGCGCAGATAGGTGTCCAGAGCCCGGTGTTCGATCAGCACCGGGGCGGGTTCGCCGGTGGAGCCGGAGGTGTGGCTGACGTAGGCCGCGTTCCGTTCGTCCGGTCCGGCGGCCTCCCCCCGCTCACCCGCCGGCGCCGGATCGTCCATGAGCACCGGCGGCCCGGGGACGGGCAGGTCGGTGAGACGCCCGGCGAGGTCGGCGGTGGTCAGGAGCATCCGCGCCCCTCCGCTGCGCGCCAGGGCGGCGAGCCGGGCCGGGGGCTGCTCGATGTCCAGGCCGAGGAAGACGGCGCCCGAACGGATCACGGCGGCCGTGGCCACGACGGCGTCCGCGCGATCCACGGCGACGGCGCAGACGGTCTCCGGCCCGGCTCCCCGCGAGCGCAGCGCCCCGGCCAACCGCTCGACCCGGTCGATCAGCTCCCCGTAGGAGACGCTCCCCGCCGGACCGGTCACGGCCACGCGGTGCGGGTCGCGGGCGGCCAGGGCGGCGATGTCGTCGACGAAGGTGCGCATCACCGTTCACCCCCGTCCCCGTCCGCCGCGGGGGTGGTGGTGTCGACGGCCACGAAACGCAGCTCGGAGGTGTAGACGCGCCCCCGGTCATCGGTCAGCCACGCCTGTTCGGGGGTGGGCAGCATCTCGCTGATCCGCAGGCGGGCCCCCGGTTCCCGCCGGGCCAGTCGCCGGGCGGCCTTGGCGAGGATGTTGACGTAGACGGGACTGTCGAAGTCCACGTAGAAGGGGCGGGGTTCGGTCGGGGAGACGACGAAGACGAAGCGGGGCAGGTCGTGTTCGCGCCGCCACCGGCGGGCCCCCACGAAGCGGCCGGCCTCCCGCTTCTCCTCGGCGAATTCCAGCTCCGCCGCGTCGAAGGACCACGTCTCGCGGGAGACGACCATGTCGTCGATGGTGATGCGCGGGGTGTGGTCCCCCTCCGGACGCAGGCTGAAACGGTCCATCACCCGCTGCGTGAGGGTGTTGGCGTAGACGTCGAGCAGGGGAAAGACCGCCCCGTCGGGCAGGACGACGATCATCTCCCCGTCGCGCTCCTCCACCGCCACGTCCGCGCTGCGCAGGGTGCGCGGCCGGTGGGGGTCGCCGGTGTCGTCGACGAGCGCCACGTGGTAGTCCTGAGGTCGATCCAGGGAGGGGCGGCTGCGGGCGGACCACTTCAGCGGCAGTTCCTTGGGCAGCAGCGGCAGCAGACGCGGGCCCGGGAAGTCCCGGGTCGTCTCGGCCACCAGAGCCTCCCGGTCCGGGTGCTGGTGGACGAAGAGCGAGGCGCCCATGGTGTTGAGCGCGCAGTGCATCTCGCCCAGCACCAGCTCGAACTCGCCGCGCTCCACGGCCTCCCGGTCGTCGGCGAGCACCAGGAGGTCCGGGCTGACGTAACGGGCCAGGGACCACCCGGCGCCGGGCTCCTCGAACTCCTCCCGGACCCGGTCGGCGATGTCCGCCGAGTCCAGCCGCACCCGTCGTACCCCCTCCGGAACCTCCAGCACCCGGGACCACTTGGCCCGCAGCTCCTCCTGGACGGCGTCGATGTCCGCGCCCGCCCGGGGGTGCGGGGAGGGGAGGGAGGACATCCACAGGGTGCCCAGGTCCACGATCCCGTCGCCGGCGGCGGCCAGCTTGCGGTACTCCTCGCGCAGCCGACCCCCCACGACCTCGGCGACGCGATTGGTCATCCAGCGGGCGGCGGTCAGGCACATCCCCAGAGGGGTGAGCCGGTCCAGCAGATCCGTGCCCAGCGTGGCGCGGGCGGCACGTCGCGCGTCGGAGTAGACCAGCCCCCGGCAGGGAGCCGTTCGCGCGCCCTTGGCGCGCTGGGCCTCGGTCGCGGTGAGGGCGGCGAAATCGGTCTCCAGCGCCTCCAGGGCCCGGGTGAGGGGAGCTGCGTCGGTGCCGGCGGCCTGCACCGCGTCGCGTCCGCGCTCCAGGACCGCGAGGCGTTCCAACGCCTCCTCGCGCAGCTCCCGATCGCCGATGCGCACCAGGATCTCCCGCAGGGCCCGCTCGGGGAAGGAACTGGAGGGGACCTCCAGTCGCCAGTGGACCCAGCGCCGTTTGACCAGGCTCTCCACGATCCCGGTCACCCGCTCCTCGGACACCCCGAGTCCGTCGGCGATCGCGACCACCGAACGCGTTCCGTCGCACAGCTCCAGAACGGCGCGGTCCTCCTCGGAGATCTCCTGCGGGGGGCGACCGGGCAGCCGCACCCGTCCGTCGTCGAGCCGGACGAAGGAGATCCGACGCGGTGGGATCCACCGGCGCGTCCGGGGGTCCTCCCCCACCGACCGGGCCAACGCGTCGATGGCCCAGCTCGCGAAGTACACGCGGGAGTCGGCGAGGAAGCCCTCGCCCGGGTCCACGGTCACCGCGTCGTGACGGGACAGGTCCCAGCGTCCCCAGCCGACGGGGCCGAAGAAGCCGATGGTGTCGTTCTTCACGCAGAACCGCTGCCAGTAGTGCGCGACCAGTTCCTCGCGCTGACGCGGCATGCTGGTGCGCCCCGCGGCGCTGGGCTCCCACTTCAGGAACGGCGCGATACCCGTGCGCAACACCGTCGGGTTCTGCCACGCCACCGCCGCACGGAACCGCGGCGACGCCGCGATCTCCCGCAACCGGTGCGCCGTCGCCACCGCCGCCGCGTCGAACGCCTCGACGAAGCCCTCCCACTCCGGGCCCGAGGGGCGCCGATCGGAGTCGAACTTGTCCGCGGCGGCGGCCAGGCCGGGCGGGGCCAGTTCCAGCACCCCGTCGGCCGGGAAACCCGGCCCCCGCAGGGCGAAGTGTTCCCACAGCCGCCACCCCCCGGTGGGCAGCTGCACGTTCTCCGGAACGTCCGGCATGGCGGGACTCCTTCCACAGCGGGGTCGGCGGTGCCTCGGTGTACCGGAACACTGCCGCCGCGCCTCTCCCCCTCACCAGGGAAGGAGTCGCACGGTCGATTGCCGCCGGCGCTGCGCGTTTCTCCCTGTCCGTCGCCGCGTTCCCGGCCCACGCTGGTGCCGGACGTTTCCACCGCACCCGGGAGGACCGAGGCGATGACCGACGGCAACGAGACCGGCTACCTGGTCGTGCGCAACGACGAGGATCAGTACTCCATCTGGCGCGAGGGCCGGGACCTCCCTCCCGGTTGGCACGCCGAGGGCACCACCGGCACCCGGCAGGAGTGCCTGGACCACATCGGACGGGTGTGGACCGACATGCGCCCCCGGTCGCTGCGCGAGCGCATGGCGGCGAGCGCCGGCTGAGCCGGCCCACGGCCACGGGCCCCGACCTCCCGGACACTCCCCGGGGATCGGGGCCCGTGGCCGTGGGCGAGCGCCCCGGCGGCGCGCCCGGCCGGCCGGCGCGTGTCAGTCCGCCAAAGAGCCCCCGAAGATCTGCCAGGCCAGGACGGACTTGGCGACCAGGCTGAGCACCAGGTACGCCTTCTCACCGTAGGCGTAGGTGGCCCACGGTCCGATTTCGCGGTACTGGAGCCACTGGTTGACGCCGAAGCTGAAGAAGAAGACCGCTTGGGCGAGGATGATGCCGTAGACGAAGCCGGGGACCGTTTCGGAGGCGGCGATGTTGAAGGCGATGGACACCCACGGCCCCAGGCCGGCGATGGTCCCGAACCAGAAGGGCAGCATGGTGGTGGCCGTGCGGCCGGGCGGGTTCATGAGTTCCTGGAGCCACCCGAAGAAGATCATCGCGGCGTTGGCAGCGGCGATGACGATCAGGGCGTTGATGCCGGTGATGCCGGAGTAAAGGCTGATGAGGATGATCATCAGGGTGGCGCTGACCGAGTACTCGAGCCATCGGAAGCGATTGATCCCACGCCGCAGGTCGCGTTCATACGCGCCGCGCAGCACTGTGGCCGTCAGCAGATGATCGAGGGCCGCCAGCCCCAGGAAGACGGCGATGGCCCAGGCGATCGGCACGTCGAACAGCGCTTCCGGGGCGGGCGGGGCCGTGCCGGGAGGCCCCTCGGGGACGGATGAGGTGACCGTGATCGAGAAGCCGCCGGCGAGCAGGACGATGAGCGCGGCCTGGGCGACGTGCAACAAGGTGAGACCGAGGTTCCACACGCGGAGTCCGGCCAGTCGCTTCCCGGTGACACCGCTTGCCACCGGCTCGCTGCCGTCGTTGCGCATCGGTGTTCCTCCCGGTTCCGGTACTGCTCTCCGGTGCTACGGCCCTACACCGCTTTCGGTGTCAATATGGACGAATCCCCCGGGGCTTGCCACCCGGTCTCTCCGCACCCGGCACCGCTCACCCGCGTATCCAAGCCGGTCGGGAGAGGTCACCTCAGCGGTGCGGGCGTCCGCATCCCTCCACTCGCCGGCGGACAGAGGGGGGAGGCGGCCCCGGCCACGGACATCGAACCGCCGTGTGCGAGTCCGCGGACGACGGGGGTGTTTCACATGCGCCGTGAACGGGGTTGTGCGCACGTCCTCACGCCCCGGCCCCACCCACGGTGACGAGGTGGGGCGGGCACACACGGTGGTGGCCGTGCAGGCGATGCGGATGGGTCCGCCGAGGGCCGCACCCCGGGTGAGGCGCCCGGTACCGTCCACCGGGCTCCGGCGCGCTCAGCCGGGGGGCCTGCGCGTTCCCCGGGCAGGGCGGAGGTCTGCGGGCAGGGCGTGGCACCCCGCGGTTGACCTACGGACACGAGGTTCTGGCCAACGCCCCGGATCACCGGGCGTTCATGGGCCCCGCTGCCGGTGATCGACGAGTTGCCGTATCTCCTCCGGTGCTCTCCCGAGATGCCCGGCCCGCTCCGGCAGGTCTGCGACGAACGGCAGCGGGATACCGGGGCCGGCCCCGGAGCGCGGGTGACCCGCGGGTCCGCGATGAGCGTCATGCGCGGACCGCTGCCGGGAATGAAGCCACCGCGCCGTTCGTGATCACGGTTTTGGTCACCCACCGTGGACCCGGTGGGAAAAGTGATCCGGAATCATGATGCGCCCGCCGCCCGGAGGCGTGGGGACCGGAAACCCGGACTCGGGCCATGTGGTCGGACCGGGGTGCCCACCGGCCCGATATCCGTGAGGACGACAGGATCCACGTGCCGGCCGGTGACGGCAGAGTGGCCTTCATCGACACCCGGGACCCGGGCGAGCCGGCCGCCCGGATTCTTGAGGACCCGCGCGGGCACGTCGGACGCGCCTACCCTCTCACCGGGCCCCGGGCGCTCACCTTCGAGGAGGTGGCGGAGCTCCTGACGGAGGAGCTTGGCCGACCGGTCCGTTACGACCCCGCGACGATACCGGGGTATCTGCGCCACCTCCGAGCGCGTGGGCTGCCCCGGGTTCAGATGCTCGTTCAGACCGTCCTGCACGCCGGGCTGCGGCGCGGCGACGCGGAGAAGGTCGACCCCACCCTGGCCGAATCGCCCGGGCGGCCCCCCGGGTCGATGCGTGCCTATCCGAGTGATCACCGCGCACTGTGGGCGAAGGAGTCGCCCCCGGGGGGGGGACGGCGGGTGAGCCCGGCGACTGAAGAGCGGGGCCGGCGGGAAATCGCGATGAGGTGTCAGTGGCTGCCGTAGGCCCGCAGCACCCGCTCCACGATGCGTTCGCCGTAAGCGCGGTCCACGCTCTCACCGGCGAGCAGTCGGCGGTAGAAAACCGCGCCGGAGAGCAGATCGACGAGTTCACCCGGGTCGGTGTCAGCGGGTAGCTCCCCGCGTTCGATCCCCCGCTCCAGCGCCCGTCGCACGGGCTCGGTGCGGGTGGCGGCGAAGCGCTGGTGCACTTCGGCGAACTCGGGGTCCCGCAGGGCAGCGTCGAGAAGGGAGGGGAGGAGTGCCGCCCACCGGCTGTGCGCCAGTGCTTCGCACAGACCGCCGATGAGGGCCCGGAGGTCGGCGCGCAGTGAGCCGAGGTCGGGTGCGGCCGGGGTGTCGATGCAGGTGTCGATCGCGGCAAGGATCACTTCGCCCTTGGTCGACCAGTGCCGGTAGATGGTGGTTTTGGCCACCCCCGAACGCTCGGCGATGGAGTCGACCGAGGTCCCCGCCACGCCCCGCGTGGCGAGCAGGTCAAGCGTGACCTCGATGATTCTGGCCCTGGAGCGGGATACCCGGGGATCGGTCGACACGTGAAGCCTTTCCTTCTCGTTCCTGTCGCGTGCGCCGCGCAGTCCGCGGCCCGCGACGCCCGTCACGGCGAGCGGCGTCACCACGAGCAGGGCACCGGCCGCGCGGGAGCGACAAGGGAAGGTCGCGGAACCGTGAGGGCCAGTCTAGGCAGCGAGGACTGCCCGACAGGCCCCTTGGGGCGATCCGCTCAACACCTTCGCTACGCTACGGTATCGTAGTGAAGGGAGAGGGTGTCGGCTCGTCCGGACGACCGTCGTCGCCCGGCGGGTCCCTCCGTCCGGGGGAACCCCGGCACTCCGGCTCTCCCCCTCCCGCCGTCCGTCACCATGTCGGCCCATCGGGCCCTCACAAGGAAAGGGGTGCACCGTGAGTACCGCTCCCGAAGCTCGTCTCACCGCCCTCGGCACGCCCCCCACCCGCTTTCGTCTGCTCGCCGCGGTCTCGGGAGCCCTCGCCGCCGCGGCAGCGCACCTCATCGCCCTGGCCGCTGGTGCGGAGATGCTGGTTCCGGCCTTCGAGGGGGAGGGGACGCAGCAGATCGCCACGGTGGGGGTGCTCGCCTCCGCTTTCGGGGCCACCCTCATCGGGTGGGCGGTTGCCCGGGGAGCGGAGCGGTTCACGCCCCGTCCTCGTGCCGCGTGGCTCGCTTTCGCCGCCGTCGGCCTGCTGCTGTCCTTCGTGCCGGTGATCGCGATCGACGCGACCGGGCTCACCCGGGCCGTGCTCGCCCTTCAGCATCTTCTCGTCGCCGTGATCGTCATACCGGTATTCGCTCGCACCCTGCCGCGCGATGCCGGGAGCCCGGCCGCTGCCCCGACTCCCCCGACCTGAGGGCGCTGGGGGCCACCGGCCCGGATACGCCCGGCTCGCGGCCGATTTGAGGATCCGAACCACGACCGCCCACCGGTACACCACCGAGGCCGTGGAGGTCCCGGCCGCTCTCGCTCCGAGCCTCGCCGAGACGGCACGGACCGCCTCGGCGAAGGCGTTCGTGCTGCCGTACGGCACGCTCCCGCCGATCGACCGCATCGCCGCCCACCGGCCGTTCCACTCCGGCACACACAAGAGACACGGGACGAACGTGCAGGTCATCGCCGACCCCTTCGGCCGACTGCCATCGAGTACGACTCCCGACCCCGTACGAGGTCTGGTCCGCGAAGAAGGCAGTCCGTATCGCGCGCGAGGGCGTGGAGAGTTCCCCACGACTCGGACGCGGACGCCGGAGGATCGAGGGGAACTCTCCACGCCCCTGCGCGCGATACGGACGGCCAGGCGTTGGCCGCGCGTCCATCGACGCGGGTCGGGGATGTCACAGGCCTCCGGTCCGCGTGGATCCGCCCCGGTCGGTGGTGGCGGCCGCGTTCGGGGTCGTGTCCCGATGGGAGGCCGGACAACAGCGGCTTCACCCCTTGGCTGTCCCGGGCGTTGCCGGTGGGGACGGCGACCACGAGGGGCAGGCCGTTCGCATCGGACAGCACAGCGTCCCGGGGCCCGGCCTACCCCGGTCGACGGGACTCGGCCCCGGGCCCACATCCCGGGCCGGATCGGGAACCGCCGGTGCGCGGTGGGCCCGGGGATCCCGAAACACGGCGGCCGAGGCCCGGGCACACCCACTGGTGAGCACGTACACGATCGCGGCGAACACCGCCTCATCAGGGGTGTTCCGCCTCCCCCGCCCTGCGGCCACACCCGCTCGCACCACAACAACGGCTCCACGAGACACCACAAACCATAATGAAAGATCCAAAACCCCACCAACCACTCCCCACGCCCATTCAAGGGGGTTGGGGAACATCCATGTCAGATCGTGCGCCAAGCCTCCGTCGGCCCTGGTGGGTGGCCAACAGGGCTTCGGTCTCGGGGTCGGGCTGAAGTCTTCCCACGGATAACGCCCTATTATCCGGGGTAGTGTTGATCGCGACCTGCGGCGATGACTCCGGGACGCTACGTGAAGCGGCCCTGTTATCTGCGGCAAGGGGGAAGCGGTGGCCACCGTTGGGCAGCTGCCCGCCGGGAAGGTGCTGACCGTTCGCACGGCGGCGGACGCGTTCCTCAACTCGCTCAACAATGCGAACACCCTGCGGTCGTACGGGACCGGCGTCGGCAAGACTGCCGAGCACCTCGGTGATGCCCGTCCCCTGGCCACGGCTGTAGATGACGAGATCGGCGCGGCCCTGGAACTGCTGTGGGGCGAAGCGGCGGTCAACACCTGGAACGCCCGCCGGGCGGCGGTGCTGTCCTGGCCGGGCTGGTGTGCCGAGCGCGGGTACGACGGTCCGGAGGTCCCGGCCCGGGTGAAGCGGGTGACGCCACCGGACTCCGAGACTCCGGCCCACTCGAAGATGGCGATCGACCGGCTGATCGCCCGCCGCGATGTCCACCTGCGGGAGAAGACGCTCTGGCGGATGCTTTACGAGACATGCGCGCGGGCGGAGGAGATCCTCGGCATCAACATCGAGGAGTTGGACCTCGCCGGCCGCCGTGTCCGTGTGAAGGCCAAGGGCGCCCAGCCGCGTACGCGTCGCCGAGGCGCCCCGCGTGAGGATTTCGTGCTGGAGCCGGTCTTCTGGGACGCCGGCACGGCCCGGCTGCTTCCCCGGCTGATCAAGGGCCGCACGCGCGGGCCGGTGTTCGTCACCCACCGCAGGCCGGGCCCGGGGAAGGTTGTCAGCCCGCGCGACGTCTGCCCGGACACCGGCCTCGCCCGCTTGTCGTACGGGCAGGCCCGTGCCCTGCTCGACGCCCACACGGTCCGTGGCGGAGTGCCGGGCACGGGTTGGGATCTGCACGAGTGGCGGCACTCCGGCCTCACCCACCTCGGCGAGGCCGGCGCGAGTCTGCCGATGCTCATGGCGAAGTCACGGCACAAGAAGCCCGAGAACCTCCGCCGCTACTTCAAACCCTCCGCGGATGCGATTGCTGAGCTCACCGGTTTCCTCGTTCCTGGCACAAGGCACGGATGATGGGGACAGGTGAGAACGGAAGAGAATGTCGAACAGCGAAGTGCTGCTTGACAGGCCCCGGCGGTGGCGGGCAAGGGTCAGGCCAGCATGTTCTCGATGAGGTCGGCGGCGTGCGGGGTGCCGCCCTCGGCCCGCGCCCTGGCGCGCAACAGTGCCGAGCGGCGGGTGACGTCCGCGTCGGTGACCAGGTCGTTCAGGGTCGCCCGCAGGGTCTCGGCGGTCGCTTCCGCGGTGTCGATGCGACGGGCCACGCCTAGTTCCACGAGTCGGTCGGCGTTCATGAACTGGTCGGCGGCCTGCGGCACGGCGATCATCGGGACGCCTGCCAGCAGCCCTTCGCCGCAGCCGCCCATACCGGCGTGGGTCACGAAGGCGTCCGCCTGCTCCAGGATCGTCCGCTGCGGGACCCAGGAGTGCACCTCGACGTTGGGCGGGATGTCGCCGAGCTCTTGCGGGTCGGTGTACTTCCCGATCTGGAGTACGACGTGCCAGCCGGGCAGATTGCCGTAGGCCGTCAGGCACTGACGGTAGAACTCCGGTTGACGGGTGTACGCCGAGCCCAGGGAGATCAGTAGCACGTTCTCCGCGTCCGCCGGACGGGTCCAGCTGCCCGTGCCCGCGGCTGCGTCGAAGCAGGGCCCGACGAAGGTCACCGTGTCGGTGTCGACGCGGTCGGCGTGTGGCTGCATCGCCCGGGTGATCAGGGCCAGGGCCCGCGACGGCCGGCCGGAGAAGGCGTCTACGTCGGTGGTGGACGCCCCGCAGTCGGCGAGCCACCGTGCGAACTTGGCCCGGTAGGCGTCGGCCCCCGGTAGTTGCCGCAGGTGGGCCGCGACGTCCCGGTCATAGCCGTCCCAGGCCACGAACGTCGGGGAGAGCTGCATGAGGGGTCGGTCCTGCGTCTCGGCGAGGGCGCGCGCAGCGTAGGCGCCGATGTCGTACAGGTACAGGTCCGCCGGGTCGTGGTGGTAGGCGGCGTGCAACTGGGGCAGTGCTTGGATGGCGTTGTCGAGGAAAAGGCCCATCGCGGCGATGGGGTCGTCGGGCCAGTTGTTGTCGGCGACCGGCAGCACGGAAGTGCAGGTAAGCAGTTCGGCGCCGGTGGCCGTGATCAGGTCGGCCACCGCCGGGTCGTTGGCGTAGGTCACGCGGTGGCCGCGGGCCACCAGCTCGCGGATGATCTCAAGGCTGGGCCGGACGTGGCTGACGGCGGGGATGCCGACCATCGCGATGTGGGCACGGCGACGGGACATGGATGATCACTCACTTCAGGTCTACGGGGGAAGGGACACGACAAGCCCGTGCGCCGGCCTATCCGAGAGCCTTGGATATAGGCATGCACATGGGATGCGGGGAGACGGGGCGCTGCCCGACCGTGTCAGCCGTAGATCTGAAGGAGGAAGAACATACCCACGACCCTAGCCTGCCCTCAGGTTTGAGGGCACCTCAATTACCGTCGCCCCCCATGGGGGCTGCCCGCGGGTGTCGATGCGCCCGCGGGCAAGCCCCTCGTAGAAGCGTCACGCATGCGGGCCGCCCGGAACGGCGGCCTCCAGATCGGCGATGCTGCCCGACATGATCGTCCGCACGTGGTCGGTGAGGTGCTCCGCGGGCCAGTCCCACCAGGCCACAGCAAGCAGCCGAGCGACGTCCTGTTCGCTGTACCGGGTACGGATGAGCCGTGCCGGGTTACCGCCGACGATCCCGTAGTCGGGTACATCCGTGGTGACTACGGCGCCGGTGCCGATGATCGCGCCGTGTCCGATCCGTACACCGGGCATCACCGTCGTGCCGTGGCCGAACCAAACGTCATTGCCGACGATGGTGTCCCCTCGGCTGGGCAGGCCGGTGAGCAGGTCGAAGTGTTCTGACCACGAGCCGCCCATGGTAGGGAAAGGGAAGGTCGAGGGGCCGTCCATACGGTGATTGGCGCCGTTCATGATGAACCGCACCCCCGTACCCAGCGCGCAGAACTTGCCGATGATCAGCTTCTCCGGCCCGTAGTGGTACAGCACGTTGCGTGTTTCGAACGCGGTCGCGTCGTCCGGGTCGTCGTAATAGGAGTACTCCCCGACTTCGATCAGCGGAGACTTCACCAGCGCTCTGAGCAGCACCACCCTCGGCTGCCCGGGCATCGGATGGAGGATCGTCGGGTCGGCAGGCACAGGCATGGGGAGCGATTCCTCATCGGTTGCGGTCCGTGTCCGGTCCATGGTCGCTGCACCGCACCGCCCCGGGACACCCAATTACCACCTGCACCAACGCACGGCTACGACCCGTCGGTACTGTCCGGGTACCGAAGCGGGCGTAGCCCTCCGGGAAGATCGGGGAGTTGGAATGAGTACCGGCCGTGCATGTTGATGTGGTGTCGCACGAACGGGGAGAGGCGGGCGACGTCCTCGTCTCGGGCGTCGAAGCCGTCTGCACGCAGCTGGTTCACGGCGGCGTCCATATACCTGGTGTTGAAGAGCACGAGTGCGTTGAGGACGAGGCCGAGGGCGCCGATCTGGCCCTCCATGCCGTCCTGGTAACGCTGGTAGAGCTGCCCGGAACGGCCGTGGAAGATCTTCCGGGCGAGGGAGTGACGGCCCTCCTGGAGGTTGGCCCGGCTCTTGATCTGCCGCCGGTAGCCGGGCTCGTCGGCCAGTCGCAGGATGTGGAGGGACTTGGAGATCCGACCGTAGTGGGCGATGGCGTCGCCGAGCGGGGTGGGGCGGCCGTCGCGGGACAGCATCCGGATCACGTCGTACGCGCGCACAGCGCCGGTGTGGACGGATCCGATGAACCGCAGAATGTCCTCCCAGTGCCGTTCGATCCTGGCAAGGTCGACCCGGCCACGGGCCGCCTCCTGGAAGGCGCCGTAATCGGCCGTGCGGTCGATGCGCCACATCTTTTGGTCCGGCAGGTCAGCGAGCTGCGGCGCGTACGCGAATCCCGCCAGGGTGAGCAGCCCGAAGACAATGTCGCTGTAGCTCGCGGTGTCGGTGACGATCATCTCGGGGCGTTTGCCGCCGTCGCGGTCGTAGAGGACGTCCAGCACGTACAGCGAGTCGCGCGGGGTGCCGGCCACCACCTTCCCGCCCAGCCCCGCCGCCCGGTCGTTGATCATGTTCAGCCAGGTGGCGCCGCCCCGGCGCCCGAAGTACTTCGGGTTCGGCCGGGCGTACACCGACGGCACGGGCACGACGAACCGCATGCCGTCCACCGAGGCGACCAGGCCGCCGCCCCACGCCTGCGCGAGCGGGATCGATGCCTGGCAGTCGATCAGCGTGGCGTTCGCTGCCCGATACGTCGCCAGCCGCAGGTACGTCTGGTCGACATGGGAAAGGCGGCCGTACTTCAGGGCGTCCGCGGCTCCGATGACCGGGGTGTAGCCGACATTGCAGCTGTGCGCGACCAGCAGCGCGGCGATCGTCACGTGCAGGTCCTTCAGCCTCGCCTCGCCGCCGGTGACCGAGGTGAACGCCTGGTCAGCCCCGGACCACGAGAACACCTCCAGCAGCACCTCTGGCAGGTCGACACGGGGCAGCATCGCCTCCACCGCCTCCCGCAGCCGGCGCAGGGAGGCAGGTTCCGGCTCCGGCTCCGGCTCCGGCTCCGGCTCCGGGGCGGCGAAGTGCAGGCGGCCGTCGTCGTCGAACACGATCTGCGAGTTCGCCGGCACCCGCGCGGCGACCTCGCGGTAGGTGCCGTCCAGCAGCGCGGCCCGCGCCGCCAGGTGCTCCCCCGCCCCGGGGGGGGGCACGCCGAGCGAGGCGAGCACAGTTGGCTTGGCCTGCTGCCACGCGTCCCCGTCCAGCAGCTTGGCGCGGGGATCGCCCCACTTGGAGGAGTTCTTCGCGAACACCTCCCGCCGACGCAGCATCCGGTGCATCTGCTCCAGGACGCAGAACGTGTACGCCTTCCAGTCGACCGTGCCCGGCTTCAGGTGCGGCGCGGACAACACCAGGCGCCGCCAGGAGCCCGTGAGCAGACTGGCGTCGATCTCGGCGGGCCCGACCTTCTTGCGCCCCATCAGGTCCGGCAGCGACTTCAACGCCTTCAGGACCGCCACACCCTCCGGTGTAGCTCCGAAGTCGACCACCGTCACCAGGAGCTTCAGGAACGGCCTCACGGTGCTGAACCGAGTGATCAGCTGGGTCCGCCATGCCTCGTCCGCGTCCGAGTCGAGCGGCGGAGTCAGCTCGAACAGCGCGGCGATCGCCGCCGCCGGCTCGTGCCGGGGCACCACCTGCTCGATCCGCTCCCACATCGCCTCCAGCGTCTCCACCTCGGGCGGGCTGATCTCCCCGGTGTCGGTGTCGACCTGCTCTCCGGTGCTGTCGAACACGATCCGGAACGCGGCAGCCAGCTTCGTCGACGCACGCTCCACGCGCGGCAGGGTCTTCAGCTTCTCCTTCACTGTCTCCCGCTCCGCCCGGGCCGGCAGCTTCGTCGCGACCAGCACCTCCAGCAGGTCCAGGGCGTCATCGACCGCCCGGGACGTCAGGTAGACCGCCGTGGCCAACAGCGTGGCCAGGCGCCGGGAGTCACCGTGCCGCTTGAGCAGCGACGCCTTACCGTCGACCCCGTACCGCGACAGCTCCGCCAGCCGCCGCGGCGGTATCGCGGACACGTCCACCTCCCCCATCCCGAAGGCCGCGGTCTCCTCCGCCCGCTCCAACGCCCACTTCATCTGTGGCCCGGGGATCCGCACCGGACCCCGGCGCAACCGGTCCAGCTCCGAGATCCGGGCACCCGGCTGAACGGACAACAACGAGTCCGGCACCGCCCGCCGGCCGATGCTCAGCAGGCCGTACAGGGTGTCCCACAGCCGGTTGTTCGCGGCCTCCCGAACCGAGCCCACCAACCGGGCCAGTCGACTCGCCCCGGGCAGCAGCACCCGGCGCTCGCGCAACCACCCAGCCGCCGCATCGAACAGCGACTTCGGCCCGTCCCCGGTCGTCCAGGCCCGCGCGTCGAGCCACTCGCTCAGCTCGTCCCGCACCTCGGCGAAGTCACGCCAACCCCCGGCCTCCTGGATCTCCCCGGCGTGAGTACGAGCTGTCCCGTCCCGCTCGCCGTACTCCTTGAGACACGACGGATCGGCGATGCCCAACTGCTCGGCCAGGTACCCGGCCACCTCCGCCGGCACCTGCCGCGGGTCCGGCATGAACCGGCCCAAGTAGCGCACGCTCGTCAGCTGGACCGCGAACCCGAGCCGGTTGTGCGAACGCCGTTTGGCCTGCACTTTCTCCAGATCCGAGTCATCCAGGAAGAAATACCGCTCCAACTCCGCACGTGACGGCGCTCCGTTGAACGCCGCGTACTGGGCTGCCTGTTGATCCGACAGGAACTCGACCGACACCAGGTCCTCCGAAGATCGACAACATCGACCCGCGAAGGCTGCGCCGTACGATCAGCCCAGGTCAAAGCGTCGATCGAGGCTGCGGGGGCTTAGCGCACGATCTGACATGGATGTTCCTCAACCCCCTTCAACGAGCCACACCCCCACAGGACCCGCCCCAACTCTTCATCCACCTCGGACCTGCAAGGGGGTCCGTTTCATTCGCCTCGACAGTCGAGGTCCACTCCCACAGACGAAAGAGAAAGACAGCACGGACTCGATCGGGCACCCCACCGCGCTCGGCGCAGCCCCTGCTTCGTTGACGAGCGAGGGGCCGGGTCCTTCACTCACGCCCCGGCGCGCAGGCGGAGGCCGACGACGACGGACTTGCCGCGCACGGGACGGGGGACGATCGCGCGGGTGACGGTGAGGGCGTCCACCAGCGGCAGACCGCGCCCGCCGGTGGCCTCGGCGCTCGGCGGGGCCCGGTGCGGCAGTCCCTCACCGGGATCGGAGACCGCCAGCCAGTAGCAGCCGTCGACCGGCCACAGCACCAGCTCGACGAGTTCGGCGTGGTCGGGTTCGGCCCCGTAGCGGATGGCGTTGGTCACCAGCTCGGAGACCACGAGGGCGAGATCGTCGCGCACCTCGGGACAACAGTCGGGTGACAGGGCGTCGACCACCGCCCGGCGGGCACGGGACACGGAACCCGGCTCGGGCGGGAAGGTCCAGCAGCGGGGCACGACGGGAACGGCGGGGTGGTTACGGGCGGACAGGATGGAGGGAGGCGTTTCCGGCACGACCGGCTCCTCGGTTGAACTCGGGCGCGTGGGCACAGGGTTGACAGTGGAGTGGTACTCGCGACCACGGCGGCGTCGGTGGCTCGCCTTCCCGGACCCGGGCGTTCCCACCCCGGGAAAGGTGGGCACGCTCGCGCGGTGCACTTCCGACGTTGCCGTTCGCGTTTCCTTCACTACGGAACGCTAATGTATGTGTCGGCACCCTGCCACGCCGACAGAGGCAATTACCACGAAAGTGTTGGGTCAGTGCCTCCCCGCTGGGGCCCTGACCCTCGGAGAGGTCCGCATGCCCACCCGCCGCACTCCCACCGAACGTCAGAAGCGCCTGGGTTCGGAGCTACGGAAACTTCGAACAGCCGCAGGCGTAAGTACCGAGTACGCAGCCGGACTACTGGGAATCGACCGCACCAAGGTCTCGAACATGGAGTCCGGGGTTCGTGTCATCACACCCGAACGTGTGCGCACTCTCGCCGGTAACTACTCCTGCTCGGACCCGGCGTACGTGGAAGCGCTGGTGGCCATGGCCGAGCGGAGGGAGAGCGGATGGTGGGAAGAGCACCGGGGCACACTTCCCTCCGGCCTGCTGGACATCGCGGAACTGGAGTGGCACGCCACCCGGTTGCACACCACTCAGACGGTGCACGTGCCCGGCCTGCTGCAAACCGAGGAGTACGCCCGCGTGGTCTTCGGCGCTGTGCTTCCGCCTCTCTCCCGGCTGGAAATCGAGCTACGGGTGAATCATCGGATGCGTCGGCAACTGGTACTCGACCGAACGCCTCCTCTCCCCTACATCGCCTACGTCCACGAAGCGGCGTTGCGGATGAGGTTCGGCGGTCGAGTCACCACCCGTGCTCAACTCGAACATCTCTGCGCCATGTCGGAACGCGATCACATCACCGTGCGGGTCCTTCCGGTGGAGTGCGGAATCTTCCCGGGAGCCGGTCACGCCATGTTGTACGCGGAAGGGGTGGTACCCCAGCTCGACACGGTCCAACTGGACTCCGCTCACGGCCCGGAGTTCACCCACGCAGAAGCACAGCTCTCCAAGTACCGCAGCCATCTGGACTGGATGGCCGAGGCCGCCTTGTCCCCCTCGGCATCACGGGATTTCATCCATGACATCGCCCGGCAACTGTGAGGAGTTCGGATGTCCGACATCACTTGGGAAGATCCCTTCTGTGGGGAGGGCAACAACTGCTTCCGCATCGGGACCGATGCGGCAGGCAACGCCCACATAGCCGTCCACGGACGGGAGGACCACCGCGTCACCGACTCCATCGACGCCCTGCGCACCCTCATCCGCGACATCAAGGCCGGCAAGGCCGACCACCTGCTCGACTGAGGGGGCCGGCTCTGTGGTCGGGGCGGAGGGAACCGCCCCGACCACAGAGCCGGCCGATCCGGGGCACTTCCGGCCGGGGCGTGCCACCGGGTGAAGCGAAACGAAGTGGCGGCGGGGGTGCCGTGTTGCTTGGATTCCCGGCGTGACTTCCGCTGATTTCCACGAGCATCCCGAGCGAGTGTTGTTGGCCCGGATCGAGGAGTACCACGACACGGTTCCCCGCCACGAGGCCCGCGTCGAGGAACACGGACCGCTGACCTTGTTCGTGCGGCAGGGGCGGGGCCGGCCGTTCCATGCCCGTCCCACGCAGGGATGGTCCGGCCCTCCGGAGGCCGGTGACGTGCGGAGGGTTCGGGCCCGCCAGCGGGAGCTGGGTGTCCCGGAGAGTTTCGAATGGGTCGCCGAGACCACGCCCGCGCTGCGGGCGGCCGTCGAGGAGACGGGACTCGTGGTCCGGGAGCATCCGCTGATGGTGCTCGATCCATCCGCTCCGACAGTGCCGGTGGAGGAGGTGGCCGGCACCGTATCGGTGCGGATCCCGGGCGTGGATGATCCGGTGCTCGCCGGCGCCCTGACCGTGCCCCATCTCGCCTTCGCCGACCCCGGGACCCGTATCGGTCCGGCGGGCACACCGCAACTGGCGGAAGCGGTCGAGGCCGGTGTGGGTGACGAATCGCTGGAACCCGCGATCCCCCGTATCCGCGCCGGTCTGACGGTGGTCGCCGCAGCAGTCGAAGACGGCATGGCGCTCTCGGCGGGACAACACCAGCCGCTCGCGGGGGTGAGCGAGATCGTCGGGGTCGGAACGCTTCCCGCCGCTCGCCGTCGAGGGCTCGCACTCGCGGTCACCGCGGCGCTGGTGGCCGACGCCCGGTCACGGGGAGTGGAAACCGTCTTCCTGTCGGCGGGGGACGACGCGATCGCACGGATCTACGCCCGGCTAGGTTTCCGGAGGATCGGCACGGCACTGGCCGCCGAACCCGCCGAATAGATCCCCTCGGTCCCCCGAGCCGGGGCTTGCTTCTCACCGGCGCTCACGATGTTCCCGGATTCCCTGGCCGGCGAGCGGTGTCCGAACCCGGCCGGGGGCGGCGCCGGTTTCCGTCCGTGAAGGTGAACCACTCCCCCGGCGGAGGGTCTGTACGGCGGGCTCGCGTGGGGCCCGACGGGCGAGGGCCGAGCCGCCGACACGGGCCCCGCACGCCGGCGGAAGTGCTCAGCCGAGGCGGGCGGACCACTCCTCGCGGGTGAGGGCGTACTCGACATCGCCGTGCTCGGCGCCCTCGACGGGATCGGGCCACTCCTCGAAGAAGGTGCGCACGAGCGCCAGGCCGGCCTTCTCCAGCACCCGCCGTGAGGCGGTGTTGACGGTCATCGTCGTGGCGACGACCCGTTCGGCACCGAGGTCGGTGAAGGCCGTGGCGACCAGGGCCCGCGCGCCCTCGGTCGCGTAACCGCGCCCCCACACCGCCGGGCGCAGGCGGTAGCCCAACTCCAGGCCGTCGCCGGGGCGCAGGCCGGTGCTGTGCGCGGGGCGCAGGGAGAACCAGCCGAGGAACTTTCCCTTCCCGGCGTCCTCGGTGTTCCCGGTGTTCCCGGTGTTCTCGGCCGCCAGGCAGCCGAGGGAGCCGGTCGGTCCCTCCCGGTATTCGCGCAGCAGGGCGGGCAGGGTCTCGCGCTCCACCGTCTCCCGGCTCACCGGGCGGCCGTCGTCGATCCGCCGCATCACGCGCGGATCGCCGTGCAGGTCGGCCAGGGCGTCGAGATCGGCGGGGACGATGCGGCGCAGCAGCATCCGTGGCGTGCGCAGGGGGAGTTCCGGGGCCGTGGAGGAGGGGGAATCGACGGTCACCGGGGCATTCCAGCACGGCCCCTGTGACCCGGCATCCCGTTTTCGGTCCCGTCGGTCCGGGCCCGGAAGAACGCCGGGCGGCGGGCGCCGGGCAGGTCGGCTCAGTCGCCGTGGTGGAGCCGGTGGGGGTCGATGAGCTGCACCTCGGGGTTCCCCTCCGCTCGGCGCCGCAGGTCGTCGGTGAAGCCGGCGCCGCCGAAGCAGAACAGACGGGTCTCCCCCGCCCGCACGTCGCCCCGGGCCCGCAGCAGTTCCCGGATGTGTTCGAGTCGTTCCAGGTGGCCGAGTCCCAGCGGCTCGTTCCACTTGGCCTCGCCGATGGCCAGCAGCTTCTCCCGGTCCTCCCCGTCCCGGCCGAAGGCTGCCACGTCCACCTCGCGGGTGATGCGGGCGGCGGGATCGTTGACGGTGCCGGCGGCGACCCGGGAGGGGTGGCCCCCACAGGTCTCCGGGGACGCGTACCAGCGGGTCCACTCCCGGCACAGGGCCTCGAAGTGCGGCCCCACGACCTTGCTGCGGAAGGCGGGACGCAGTCGTTCCCAGACCCGGGCCCCGCGTCCCGGACGTTCCAGTTCGCCCCAGGCCGGTCGCATGACGGCGTGGTGGAAGGTGATGAGGGGTTCGGTGATGCGGTAGGTGGAGCGGTTGCGCCGGAAGGCGTCGGGTTCACGGCCGATGAGGCCGACGTCCTCCAGCACGCCGAGCGGGTGGGCGAGGTCGGTGGACTTGCGGCCGAGGCGGTTGGCGATGCCGCCGCGCGAGGGGTGGCCGTCGGCGATGGCGCCGAGCACCGAGTGGTACAGGGCGGGGTCGCGGAGGTCGGGTTCCTCGGCCAGGAGGTAGCGGGCCTCGCGGAAGAGGGGTCGGGCGGGGTTGAGGACGGTGCGCACGACCCACGGGTCGAAGTCGTCGGGGCCCTCGGGGGTGTCGTCGCGGGAGAACTCGCGCCGGTAGGCGGGGGTGCCGCCGACGACGGCATGGGTGAGGACGGCCGTGCGGGGGTCGTCGATCTCCCAGAATCGGGCGGCGAGGCGGAAGTCGAGGGTGGGCACGACGAGTTCGAGGCCGGCGCGGCCCCGCAGCGGGGCGTTCCCGGAGAGCAGGCCGCCCATGAAGGACAGGGCCGAGCCGCACAGCAGCAGGCGGACGGGGCCGGCGGCGGAGCGGTTCCCGGGGTCCAGGGCGCGCTGGATGATCGAGGGCAGGGCGGGTGAGCTGCGGGCGAGGTAGGGGAACTCGTCGAGGACCACGGTGCGCGGTTCGCGGTCGGTGGTGTGCAGGAGGCGGGTGATGGCCTGGTGCCAGCCGTCGAAGCGCAGGGGGACGGGCTCGCCGAGGTGGTGGGCGAGGTCCTCCCCCAGTCGGTCCAGGGCTTCGCGTTCGGCGGCCTCGGTGGCGGTGAACATGAAGCCGCCGGTGGCGCGGGTGAGGGCGTCGAGGAGGTAGGTCTTGCCCTGGCGGCGGCGTCCGGAGACCACGCCGAGGGTGGCGTGCGGGGCACGGTGGGTGGCGAAGCGGGTCAGCTCCGCCCACTCGAAGTCCCGGTCGAACATGTCGGACGGCTTGCGCACGGTTCCTCCAGCATGGATAAGCACAGTTATTATAACTGTGCTTATCCATGCTTCGCCGCACGGGGCACGGCACCGACCCCGCCGTACGGGACCGCCTCGGTCGGGGGTATTCGCCGCCCACCGTGTCCGTGGTCGTTCGACCGTTGGTCGAGGAGCGCGCGGGTTCCGATTCCCGGTCGCGGGGTTGCGCCCCGGTGAGGCTGCCGGGCCCCCTCACTCGTGGCGCCGACGCGCGAGATGGACGGTGAGGTCGGCGTCCATCTCGACCACCTCGGGCAACACCCGCCCGATCCGGCCGAACACCTCCCGTCGTGCCGCGGAGGGCAGTACGAGGTAGGCCGAGATGGTGGAGAGGTGGCCGAGGTAGTCGCTCGCGCTCATCGCGTAGCGCCGTTCGATCACCGATTGCCGCACGTCGGTGAACCACCGGGAGCGTCGGAGTTCCGTGCCCGGCCACTGCATGGCATCTCCCGGCGGTGTTCCGTCGGGGGACGGAACACCGTCGCTTTCCAGGAACGGTGCCCGTGCCGCGCGGACGGCTTCCCCGACAGCCGGATCGGCCGGCCGCAGGGGTCCGCCGAACGAGGCGAAAACGCCACCGGGCTCCACCAACGCGGCCACGCGTGACCACCGGCCCTCCGGCGTGGTCCAGTGCAGTGAGGCCGCCGCGTAGACGAGTCCGTACTTCTCATCCGACCGCAGGTCCTCGAAAGCGGCTCGCTCCGTTCGGACGTCCGGCGGCACATGTCCGCGCAGCTCGGTGAGCATCGCCGGGTCCGGATCGGTGGCGGTTACCGCGATTCCGTGTCGGGCGAACAGCCGGGTCGCCTTGCCCGTTCCGGCCCCGATCTCCAGGGCGGTCCGAATCGGGCGATCCGCGTAGGCCAGCACCCTGTCGAGGAGTTCGGTGGGATACCCCGGTCGAAACCGTTCGTACGCCTCCGCCGTTGCCCCGAAACTCAATGCGCGCTCAGGCATACCGGGCAGCCTGCCACCGGATTCCCGCCCGCGCCTTCGTTTTCCGGGCGCCCGGACGCGGGAGAGGAGGCGTCACCCGAGGGGCGGTCTTCGGTCGGGTCCTCCTCGTCCCCGTCCGGCTCCGACGCTTCCGGGTCGCACGGCGGGACGCGGGGTGCCGGCGACCGTTCCGGCCGCGACGCCTCCGGTATCCCCGCTCCGGTATCCCCGAAAGGTCCCATGCCCGTCGGGGGCGACGGAAGCCCTCCCGGTCAGTCGCCGTTGCCGGGCCGGCGCCAGTGGGGCGGCTTGGCGGGGATGAGGGGCAGGGAGGACTCCACGCGGCCGAAGCGGTCGTCCATGCGGGCCCAGGAGTCGTAGGCGGCGTCGATCTCCGCGCGGTCGCGGCCGACGAAGTTCCACCACATGACGATGGGCTCGGGGAAGGGCTCGCCGCCCAGGAGCATGACCCTGGTGGGCTCGCGGACCTCCAGCGGGAGCTCGTCCCGCCCCTCCCCCAGGTAGCCGAGCCGGCCGGGCTCCAGGGGCTGCCCGTTGACGGCCACCGCGCCGCGCAGGACGACCAGGGCGTACTCCCAGTCGGGGCGCAGCGGCACCGTGGCCGGTCCCCGCAGGTCGAGGTCCACGCCGACGAGCGGGGTGTCGTGGCGGGCGGGGCTCGCGAGGTCGGCGAAGTCGCCGATCAGGACGGTGGCGACACCGGTGCCGCCGTCGAGGTCGGCCTTCGGCAGTTCGGTGTGGTGCTCGAAGTCCGCGGCGCCGTGGCGGGTGGACTCGGGGAGGGCGGTCCACAGCTGGATGCCCTCCAGGACGCCCCGGTAGTGGCCGGTGTCCTCCTCCGCGTGGGAGACGGCGTGGCCGGAGGTCATCAGGTTGAGCTGCCCGGGCTTGATGACCTGTTCGGAGCCGAGGCTGTCGCGGTGGAGCATCTGTCCGTCGAGCAGCCAGGTGACGGTCTGCAGGCCGATGTGCGGGTGGGGGCCGATGTCGGGGCCGCCGTTCTCGGTGACGTCGGCGGGGCCCATGTGGTCGGCGAAGCACCAGGCGCCGACGGTGCGGCGTCCCCGGCGCGGCAGGGATCGGCGCACCCGCAGTCCGCCGACCGTCGCCTCGCGGCCCTCGGTGACCTCCAGGCAGGGCGGGGCGGGGTGGCCGGTGTCGGCCCGGTCGTCGGGTGCGTCGACCGTGCTCACCGGTCCGCTCATCACACAACCCCTTTCGCTGGGTGTCCGGGCCGCGTCCGGGCCCGTCGTCCGTCCTTCGTCCCCTGTCCCAAGGATGGATGCGCGGCGGTCGAACGGCGGCCGGGACGCGCCGTTCGACCTCGCGAAGCGGGAAGGACGGGAGGGAGCGGAGA